>NZ_JBEXLR010000010.1:0-102445 GCF_040610095.1 Micromonospora sp. NPDC004540 | reverse complement strand
CGGCCATTCCACCGTCGGGGTGCCGCGGACCACCCGCACAAACCGGACACCGCGCCCACAGCGGGACGGTCGGTGGAACAGCATGGGTGTATCCGCGCCCCGGAGACACCCATGGCGTTCCACTCAGCCGCCGAGCGCCGGCGGGAAACGGACATTCACCCAAGCCCGAGGCCCGTCAGGGCTGGCTTCGTCTTCAGTCGGCGCCAGCAGGTCGACAGGGCCCTGTCGAGCGACCTGATGAACTCCGGCTCGCCGAAGCGGGTATCCGGCACCCCGCGACACCGCCACCTCGCCGAGCCGGCGTCGATGGCGCCGCAGAGTGCACAGAAGGCGGCATCCGGAACATTCCGGACACCGCCTCCTCGCCGAGCGGGGTGGATCAGTCGAGGCCCGGCCCGGCCCCGGGACCGATCACGGTTCGAACTTGTAGCCCAGGCCGCGGACCGTGACGATGAAGCGCGGCGCGGACGGCTCCGGCTCGACCTTGGAGCGCAGCCGCTTGACGTGCACGTCCAGCGTCTTGGTGTCGCCCACGTAGTCGGCGCCCCAGACCCGGTCGATGAGCTGCCCCCGGGTGAGCACCCGGCCGGCGTTGCGGAGCAGCAGCTCCAGCAGCTCGAACTCCTTGAGCGGAAGCTGCACGGCGGCGCCGTCCACGGTCACGACGTGCCGCTCGATGTCCATCCGGACCGGCCCGGCGGCCAGCGTCGGCGCACCCGACTCGGTCGCCTCGGCACTCTGCCGGCGCAGCACCGCCCGGATCCGGGCGACCAGCTCGCGGGGCGAGTAGGGCTTGGTGACGTAGTCGTCGGCCCCGATCTCCAGGCCGACCACCTTGTCGATCTCACTGTCCCGGGCGGTGACCATGATGATCGGCACGTGCGACCGCTGCCGGAGCTGGCGGCAGACCTCGGTGCCCGACATTTCCGGCAGCATCAGGTCGAGCAGCACGATGTCGGCGCCGGTCCGGTCGAACTCGGTGAGGGCCGAAGTGCCCGTCGCGGCGACGGAGACCTCGAAACCCTCCTTGCGGAGCATGTAGGACAGGGCGTCGGAGAACGATTCCTCGTCCTCCACCACCAGTACGCGGCTCAACGGGGTGTTTCCTTTCCTGTCGGTCAGACCTGCCGGAGCTCGGCCGGGCCGGCCTCGATCCCAGCGGAGGAGAGTGTCGCCTCCAGGTCGTCCGGGGGGCGGGCGGGCAGCCGGAGGGTGAACGTCGACCCCCCACCAAGAGTGCTCGACACATCCACCCGACCGCCATGGTTGCTGGCGATGTGTTTGACGATGGCCAGGCCCAGGCCGGTGCCCCCGGTGGCCCGGGAGCGGGCCTGGTCGGCCCGGTAGAAGCGTTCGAAGATCCGGTCGACCTCGTTCGGGGCGATGCCGATGCCCTGGTCGGCGACGGCGATCTCGACGTGCTCGTCGGTGGCCCGCGCGGTCACCCGGACCGTGGTGTCCTCGGCCGAGTAGTTGATCGCGTTCTCCACGAGGTTCGCCACCGCGGTGGCGAGCTGGCTGTCACTACCGTACGCGGTCAGCCCGCGTTGCCCGTCGACGACGATCTCCACGTGCCGCGCGGTGGCCGCGGTGCGGGTCCGGTCGATCACCTCGGCGATCACCCAGTCCAGCGAGACGGGCTCGGGGGCGGGCTGCGGCTCGGCGCCCTGGAGCCGGGTCAGCTCCAGCAGTTCCTGCACTAGCCGGCCGAGCCGGGTCGACTCGTGCTGGATCCGCTCGGCGAACCGTCGGGCGGCGACCAGGTCCTCGGACAGCTCGGCCGGCCCGTCGCCGGCCGGTTCGGTGGCGTCCACCAGCGCCTCGGCGAGCAGTTGGAGGGCGCCGATCGGGGTCTTCAGCTCGTGGCTGACGTTGGCAACGAAGTCCCGCCGTACCCGGGCCAGCCGGTGCGACTCGGTGACGTCGGCCGCCTCGATCGAGATGTAGCCGGCGCCCAGTCCCATGGCGCGCAGGTGCACGCCGAGCGGGTTGTCGCCCGCGCTGTCGCGACCGCGCGGCAGGTCCAGCTCGATCTCGCGGCGCACGCCCGTGCGGCGGACCTGCCCGGCGAGGGTACGGATCAACGGGTGCGCGGCGATGGAGCCGGGTGTCGCCCCGGTGCGGAGCAGGCCCATCGCCCGGGCGGCGGGGTTCACCAGTACCGGCACGTCGTCCGGGTCGAGCACCACCACGCCGGCGCGCAGCGCGTCGACCGTCTTGCGGCCGAGCCCGGTGAGCCCGCCCTGCTGGTCGTCGGGAATCGCGGGCCTCCCTGAACTGCGACGGGAGGTCACGCCTCCCGGCGACACCGACCGGCGCCGCCACTGCTGGACGGGTCCGGACAGCAGCAGGCCGGCGACCAGCCCGGTCGCCAGCGCCACGGCCACCACGACCGCCACCGCCCATTCCACCCGGCGATCGTAGGGTCATTGTTAACCCGGGCATCGGTCAGAACGGGACGAACCACTCTCACTTTCGGGAATGTTCACTCGCGGGCCCCGCGTCGTTCACCCGCGTTCATCTCGGCGCCGGTTCCCCCGGCCTACCGTGGGTCGCGCACCTGCTCACGCCGTACCTCGGCCACCTGGCCGGGGCGGTGACCACCGACCCCAGGAAGTGACGATGCGCGACGAGTTCCGGGCCGACCTGCAGATTGTCAGCCAGCTGCTGGTGGACATGGCCGAGGGGGTACGGGCGGCCATGCGGCAGGCCACCAGGGGCCTGCTCACCGCGGACCGCGCCGCGTCGGAGACGGTGATCGCGCGGGACGCCGAGATCGACGAGCTGTACCGGCACGTGGAGGAGCGGGTCTGCGACCTGCTGGCCCGGCAGGCGCCGGTCGCCTCCGACCTGCGCGCCATGATCACCGCCCTGCACGTGGCCGCCGACCTGGAGCGGATGGGCGACCTGGCCGACCACGTCGCCAAGACGGCGCTGCGCCGGCACCCCTCGCCGGCGGTGCCGGCCGAGCTGCGCCCGGTCTTCACCGACATGGCCGCCATCGCCGACCGGATGGCCGAGAAGATCGCCTCGGTTCTGGCGAAGCCCGACGCCGACCTCGCCGCCGAGCTGGACCGCGACGACGACACCATGGACGACCTGCACAAGAGCCTCTTCGGCGTGCTGCTCGGCGACGACTGGCCCTACGGGGTGGAGACCGCGATCGACGCGACCCTGCTGGGCCGCTTCTACGAGCGCTTCGCCGACCACGCGGTGAACGCCGGCGAGCACGTGGTCTACCTGATCACCGGCGAGACCGCGCCCTCGGCGAGCTGAGCCGGACACGACGAAGGCCCCCGGTCACCCGAGGGCCTTCGTCGTCGGCGCGTCAGCGGCCCTGGTTGGCGACCGCGGCGGCGGCCTCCTTGGCGGCCTCGGGGTCGAGGTAGGTGCCGCCGAGGACCTGCGGGCGCAGGTCGGGGTCGAGGTCGTAGCGGAGTGGGATGCCGGTGGGGATGTTGAGCTTGGCGATCGCCTCGTCGGAGATCTGGTCGAGGTGCTTGACCAGAGCGCGCAGCGAGTTGCCGTGCGCCGCCACAAGCACCGTCCGGCCGGCCAGGACGTCCGGCACGATCGAGTCGTACCAGTAGGGCAGCATCCGCTCGACGACGTCCTTGAGGCACTCGGTGCGCGGCATCAGCTCGGTCGGCAGCAGCTTGTACCGGGCATCGCCGACCTGCGACCACTCGTCCGCGTCGTCGATCGGGGGCGGCGGCGTGTCGTACGACCGGCGCCAGAGCATGAACTGGTCCTCGCCGTACTCGTCCAGGGTCTGCTTCTTGTTCTTGCCCTGCAGGGCGCCGTAGTGGCGCTCGTTGAGCCGCCAGGACCGGCGCACCGCGATCCAGTGCCGGTCGGCGGCGTCCAGCGCCAGCTCGGCGGTGCGGATCGCGCGGCGCAGCACGCTCGTGTGCACCACGTCGGGCAGCAGGTTGTGCTCGCGGAGCAGCTCACCGCCGCGCCGCGCCTCGGTCTCGCCCTTGGCGGTCAGGTCGACGTCGACCCAGCCGGTGAAGAGGTTCTTGGCGTTCCAGTCGCTCTCGCCGTGCCGCAGCAGGACCAGCGTCCCGACGGTGGGCCCCTCGCTCGCAGTCATGCGGATCATCCTGCCGTACCGCGTCGCCGGACACGCGGGGACGGGTCGTGACGACCACCACGTGGAAAAGCTGATGACCGGCGTTCCCGGGCGCGACTAGGTTGTAAGGCGCTGCGGATAGATCGGTCATTACCAAAACGGGGGCGCGGGGATGCGGACGGTGCGGGGCTGGTTCCGGGACACCACAGGCGGGCTGCCGAGGACCTTCTGGTACCTCTGGACGGGCACGCTGATCAACCGGCTCGGCTCGTTCGTCCTGGTCTTCCTGGCCATCTACCTCACCCAGGAGCGTGACTTCTCCGCCTCACAGGCCGGCCTGGTCATCGGGCTCTGGGGCGTCGGCGGCGCGGTGGGCACCACGATCGGCGGCACCCTGACCGACCGGTGGGGACGGCGGCCCACCCTGCTCACCGCGCACCTCGGCGCGGCCACCATGATGGTCGCGCTCGGCCTGGCCCGGCCGCTCTGGGCGGTGGCGCTGGGGGCGCTGCTGCTCGGCACCTTCGCCGAGGCGGCCCGCCCGGCGTTCGGCGCCATGATGGTCGACGTGGTGCCGGAGAAGGACCGGCTGCGCGCCTTCTCGCTGAACTACTGGGCGATCAACCTGGGCTTCGCCTGCGCCGCGGTGCTGGCCGGCGTCGCCGCCCAGGCCGGCTACCTGCTGCTCTTCCTGGTCGACGCGGCGACCACGCTGGTCACCGCTCTGATCATCTTCACCCGGGTGGGTGAGACCCGGTCGGCGCATGCCGGCCCGGTGAGCAAGGGCGCGGCGGCCCCCACGGGCGCCCTGCGGACCATCCTCACCGACCGGGTGTTCCTGGGCTTCGTGGCGCTCAACCTGTTCGGCGCGCTGGTCTTCCTCCAGCACATCTCGATGCTGCCGATCGCCATGGGCGACTCCGGGCTGAGCCCGGCCACGTACGGCTCGGTGATCGCGCTCAACGGGGTGCTCATCGTGGTCGGCCAACTCTTCGTGCCCAGGCTCATCAAGGGCCGGAGTCGGTCGCACGTGCTCGCGCTCGCCGCGCTGGTGATGGGCGCCGGGTTCGGGCTGACCGCGTTCGCCGAGACCGCCTGGCTCTACGGCCTGACCGTGCTCATCTGGACGGTCGGCGAGATGCTCAACTCGCCGTCCAACGCCACCCTCATCGCCGAGCTGTCCCCGGCCGCGCTGCGCGGTCGCTACCAGGGCGCCTTCTCGCTCTCCTGGCAGCTCGCCGGCGCGACCGCGCCGGTCCTCGGCGGCCTCGTGCGGGAGCACGCCGGCAACACCGCGCTCTGGCTCGGCTGCGCCGCGATCGGCGCCGTGATGGCGGTGGCCCATCTGGTCTCCGGCCCGGCCCGGGAGCGGCGCGCCGCCCGGCTCCGCACCGCGGGCGCGCCGGTCACGCCGGTCACCGTGGCCCGGACCCCGGTGCCGGAGGCGGCCGAGGCCGCGGCCACCGCACCCGCCGAGCCGGTCCGCGCCGCCTCCTGAGGTACGCCCCGTCCGGGCGGTGGTGACCAGGGCCACGCCCGCACCGCCGGTTCGGGCTACTACCGTCGGCAGAGCGGATCGGTTAACAAACTTTCCCAGGAGGACGGGTGCGCGGCCTGCGGCGCTGGTGGGACGACACGGCCGGCGGGCTCCCCGCCACGTTCTGGTATCTCTGGTCCGGGCTGCTGATCAACCGGGCCGGCGCCTTCGCCATGCTCTTCCTGTCGCTCTACCTGACCGCCGCGCGCGGCGCCTCGGCGTCGCTCGCCGGCCTGGTGGTCGGGGCGTACGGGGCCGGCGGCGCGGTCGGCACGCTGCTCGGCGGGGTGCTGGCCGACCGGTGGGGCCGGCGGGCCACCCTGCTCGCCGCTCACCTGGGCGCGGCCGGGCTGATGGTGGCGCTGGCGTTCAGCCGGCACCTGGCCGTGATCGCCGTGCTGGCCGCGCTGGTCGGGGTGGTGCACTCGATGCCCAGCCCGGCGTTCGTGGCCGCCATCGTGGACGTGGTGCCCGAGGCCCGTCGCTCCCGCGCGTTCAACCTGCAGTTCTGGGCGTTCAACCTGGGCATGGCGGTGGCCTCGCTGCTGGCCGGGGTGCTCGCCGAGGCCAGCTTCCTGGCGCTGTTCCTGGTCGACGCCGCGGCGACCCTGGCGGCGGCCGTGGTCATCGCGCTGAAGGTCCCGGAAACGATGACCCGCCGCCCGGCGATCACCCTGCGCGCCGTGGCGGGCCGGCGGCCCGGGCTGCACACCGCGCTGACCGACCGCACCTTCCTGACCTTCGTCGGGCTGACCTTCCTGCTGGCCGTGCTGACCATGCAGACCTCGACCATCATGCCGCTGGCGATGCGGGCCGACGGCCTGCGCCCCACGGCGTACGGGGTGGTGGTGGCGCTCGGCGGCGCGCTGATCGTGGCCGGGCAGCTCTTCGTGCCCCGGCTCATCGAGCCCTACCGAAAGTCGACCGTGCTGGCCGTCTCCACCGGGCTCATGGCGCTCGGCTTCGGGGCGCTGACCGTCGCCGACGGCCTGCCGCTCTACCTGGGGGCGGCGGTGGTGTGGACGGTCGGGCAGATGCTCGCCGCACCGCCGAACGCGCAGATCAACGCGGATCTCGCCCCGCCCGAGCTGCGTGCCCGCTACCAGTCGGTGTTCTACCTGACCTTCCCGGCGGCGTCCTTCGTGGCGCCGGCGCTGGGTGGGCTCAGCCTCCAGCATCTCGGCGAACGGCACTGGCTCGTGGTGGGCGCCCTGGGCCTGGTCGCGGCGGCGGGTCACCTGCTGGCCGGGCCGCCCCGGGAACGCCGGGTCGCCGCGCTGCGGGCGGCGGCCGAGCGGGCGGAGACGGTGTCGGCGGGGCACTGAACGTCCCCGGAACGGCGTCGAGCGCCCACCACGACCCCCGTCGTGATGGGCGCTCGCACCGTACGCCCGGCGGCGGCGGGCGACCCTCACCCCCGTAAGCGTCGCCCGCTCGCGCCGCCGGTTCCACGGGTGGCACCGTCCCCCAACGGTGTGCTCCACCCGATCCCTCGCGCCTCGCTTGCGCGGATCTGATCGATCCGCCGCTCCCCCGAACGTTTCCAAGCGTGGCGCGGTGCAATAAAGTTAGTTCGCCCGGATTCCGGATTCAACCCAGATTGCTGTCTTGCCCGTCACAGCACTCGTGTCGGAAATCCGGCTGTCCCTGCTCCGGTCTCTTCGTTGGCCAACAGCGGGTTCCCGCCGACCATTCCCGTAAACCTCAGGCGTCCTCGCGATTCGGGTTCTCGGTCCGGAAGAAGTTGCTCTGCCGGCCGTCCCGCATCTGCTCCTGATAGATCAGGTTCAGGCCGCGCAGGTCGAAGGTCCGGAACCAGTCATCCCAGCTCACCTCGCGGATCCGGCTGCTCTCCCGGTATCCGGGGATGTTGAACGTCAGCACCCCGGGGCGGTCGCCGCGCTCCGTCCCGGCGATCGTGGCCGGTTTGGCGTTGCGGGCCCGGGCCCAACGCTGGATGACCTCGTGGTTGGTCGTCACCAGGCTCCGCCCGGGACGTTCGGGACGGTCGTCCAGCGACGTGATCTGCTGGGACGAACTCACCGACCGGGCCGCGGACCGACCGCCGCGGATCTGGGTGGCGGTCGCCGCCCGTGCCCGGGCCGGTCCCGTGGCCTTCTTCGCGGGTGCCGCCCGGGCGCCCGCGGCCTTCTTCGCGGGCGCCGCCTTGGCCCGGCCGCCCGCGGCCTTTTTCGCGGGCGCCGCCTTGGCCCGGCCGCCCGCGGCCTTCTTCGCCGGTGCCGCCTTCGCCCGGACACCCCCCGCCTTCTTCGCCGGTGCCGCCTTCGCCCGGACACCCCCCGCCTTCTTCGCCGGGGCCGCCTTCGCCCGGGCACCTGCCGCCTTCTTGGTCGGCGCCGCCTTCGCCCGGGCGCCGGTGACCTTCGCGGCCGGCGCGGCCTTGGCCCGCGACGGCGCGGCCTTGCGCGCCGCGGTGGTCTTCTTCGCCGCGGCGGTCTTCTTCGTCGCGGACGGCCGGCCGGCCGGGCCGGTGCTCTTCCGGGCCGCGCCACCGCGACCCTCCGAGCGCATGGTCCGGGCCAGCGTCTGCACCAGCTCCGGCTTCCGCAGGGCGGAGATCCCGGCGACCCCGCGCCGGCGGAGCTGGCTCCGGATGTCGTCGACCTTCATCCGGGAGATCTCGGATTCGGAGATGCGCGGCGTGTTCGGCGTCTGGTTGCCGGCTTGCCGCTTGGTCCTGGTCGCAGTCGTGCCGCGACTTGAGCTGTTGCGCTGAGCCATGGGACACGCTCCTCGACAGTCCGTCCTCGGCCCGCGGTGGGTCCCAAGTGCCGCACCGCGCGGTGCGGCATACCCGTCAGGACGGCTCCGAACCTCCGGCGGCCGAGCCGGCCGGGGTCGAGGGCTCGAAGAGGTGGGCGAACGCGGCCAGGTTGGCCGTCGACTCACCCCGCTTGACCCGCCACTCCCACTCCCGACGGATGGCGGTGCCGAAGCCGATCTCCAGCATGCTGTCGAAGGACTCGTCGGCGTAGGTCAGCACGGCCCCGAGCAGGCGGTCCAGCTCGTCCTCGTCGACACCGGTCAGGTTGACCCGCCCGGTCAGGTAGACGTCGCCGACCGCGTCGATGGAGAAGGACACCCCGTACATCCGGGCGTTGCGCTGGAGCAGCCAGGCCCAGAGCTCCTCGCGGCGCTCGTCGGGCTGGCGCATCACGAACGCCTCGACCCGCAGCGCGTGTTCGCCGACGATCAGGTTGCAGATCGTCTTGAGCTTGTGCGTCCCCGGCAGGGTGACCGCGTACGACGTCTCGCCGGTGGACTCCCACTCCAGCTCACGGTCGGCGCAGACGGCCTCGATCAGGGCGGCGACCTCACTCCTGCGGCTCATCGGACCCACTCTACGGCCGCCCGGCGGAGGTCGCCGGGCCACGGGCGCTCACCAGGAGCAGGTGAGCGCGGGGTCGCCGAGCCGCATGGCCAGGCGGGCGCGGTGGTCGGCGATCGCCTCGCCGTAGACGGCGAGCAGGCCGGAGGCGGTGCGGTGCCAGGAGAAGGCGCGGGCGTGCCGTTCGGCGCCCCGGCCCAGGGTGGCCCGGCGCAGCCGCTCGGGCAGCAGGCGGGCCAGCGCGCGGGCCCAGTCGACCGGGTCGTGGCCGTCGATGAGCATCCCGCTGACGCCGTCCCGGACCGCGGTGACCAACCCGCCCACGGCGGCGGCCAGCACCGGCGTGCCGCAGGCCTGGGCCTCCAGCGCGACCAGCCCGAACGACTCGTTGTACGAGGGCACCGCGATCAGGTCCGCCGCGCGGTAGAGGGCGGGCAGGTCGTCGCCGGTCTGCGGCGGGAGGAACCGCACCCGGTCGGCGACGCCGAGCGAGCTGGCCAGCTCGATGAGGGCGGTGGGGCGGTCCAGCCCGCTGCCGCTCGGGCCGCCGCAGATCACCACGGTCACCTGGTCGGCGAGCGCCGGCTCCCGCTCGCGCAGCGCGGCGACCGCCCGGATCAGCACGTCCGGGGCCTTGAGCGGCTGGATCCGGCCGACGAAGGCCACCACGTAGCCGCTGGTCGGCAGGCCGAGGCGGCGGCGGGCCGCCAGCATCGCCGCGTCCCGGTCGCCGAGGGCCGGGCGGAACCGGTCCAGGTCCACGCCGGGCTCCACGACGGCCACCCGGGCGGGCTCTGCGTCGTACCGGTCGATCAGGTCGCGGGCCTCGACCCGGGTGTTGGCGACCAGCCGGTCGGACTCGGCCACCACCTGCTCCTCGCCGATGACCCGCGCCTTGGGCTCGGGCCGGTCCCCGGCGGCGAGCTGGGCGTTCTTGACCTTGGCCAGGGTGTGCGCGGTGTGCACGAGCGGCACGCCCCAGCGCTCCTTGGCGAGCCAGCCCACCTGGCCGGAGAGCCAGTAGTGCGAGTGGATCAGGTCGTAGTGGCCCGGTGGGCGGGCGGCCTCGGCGCGGAGCACCCCGGCGGTGAAGGCGCAGAGCTGGCCGGGCAACTCCTCCTTGGTCAGCCCCTCCAGGGGGCCGGCGGTGACGTGCCGGACGCTCACCCCGGGCGCCATCTCGACCACCGGCGGCAGGTCGCCGGAAGTGGCCCTTGTGAAGATCTCCACCTCGACGTCGGCCTCGGCCAGCCGCCGGGCGACCTCCAGGATGTAGACGTTCATGCCGCCGGCGTCGCCCGTGCCGGGCTGGTGCAGCGGCGAGGTGTGGACGGAGAGGGTGGCGATCCGGCGCGGCCGCGGCCACGGCAGGGCACCTCGCTGACGACCGACACCGGTGTGCAACTCCGCCACGTCCGCTCCCTCTGTCACGGTTGATGCCGTCCCGCACGACCGGCGCTTCTCGGTCAACCTCCGCGCCGGATGTCATCTTCCCCATCGGGCTTCGGAAATGCGTCGCGGCGGGTCCCGGGCGTGACGGACCTCATCGGCGCGGGGAACGGGGCGCCGGGTGAGAATGACCGGATGACCTCAGTCGCGATCGTCACCGGGGCGTCCAGCGGGATCGGCGCGGCCACCGCCCGCCGGCTGGCCGCCGAGGGTTTCCACGTGCTCGCCGCCGCGCGGCGTACCGACCGGCTGGCCGGCCTGGTCGCCGAGATCGAGGCGGCCGGCGGCACGGCCACCGCGGTGGAATGCGACGTGACCTCGGACGAGTCGGTCGCCGGCCTGGCCACCGCGGCCGATGCCGCGCCCGGCCCGGTCACCCTGCTGGTGAACAACGCCGGCGGGGCGCGCGGCCTGGACCCGGTGGAGTCCGCCGACCTCGGCGACTGGCAGTGGATGTATGACGTCAACGTGCTCGGCACCCTCCGGGTCACCAAGGCGGTGCTGCCCGCGCTGGAGAAGTCCGGCGCGGGCACCGTGGTGATCGTCAGCTCGACCGCCGGGCACGTCGTCTACGAGGGCGGCGGCGGCTACACGGCGGCCAAGCACGCGCAGACCGCGATGGCCGGCACCCTCCGGCTGGAGCTGTGCGGCCGGCCGGTCCGGGTCATCGAGATCGACCCGGGCATGGTGAAGACCGAGGAGTTCGGCCTGGTCCGGTTCGGGGGCGACGCCGACCGGGCCGCCGCGGTCTACGCCGGTGTGGCCGAGCCGCTGGTTGCCGGCGACGTGGCCGACTGCGTCGCCTGGTGCGCCACCCGCCCGCACCACGTCAACATCGACCAGCTCGTGGTCCGCCCGCTGGCCCAGGCCGCCCAGCACAAGGTGCACCGGACCATGGTGAAGCGCGAGGAGTGAGCCGGGTCTGCGAGCCCCGCAGTCGCGAACGGGGAGGGTGCTGATGGCCCGGCCGCTCGGGGTGGTCACCCGGGGGACGACGAATCCGAACCGGCTCCGGCGGGTGGACAAATGGATCGTCGCGACCTGCGGCGACGCGCTGCGCGCGGCCGCCGACCCGCTCGTGGTGGACCTGGGCTACGGCGCCACGCCGGTCACCGCGGTCGAACTGCGGGCCCGGCTCGCGGCCGCGGTCCGCCCCGACGTGCGGGTGGTCGGGCTGGAGATCGACCCGGTACGCGTGGCCGCCGCCCAGCCGGCCGCCGACCCGCCCGGGCTCACCTTCGCCCGGGGCGGCTTCGAGCTGGCCGGGCTGCGTCCCGCCCTGGTCCGCGCGTTCAACGTGCTGCGCCAGTACGACGAGGGCGAGGTGGCCGACGCCTGGCGTGCCGTCACCGGGCGGCTCGCGCCGGGCGGGCTGCTGGTCGAGGGGACCTGCGACGAGCTGGGCCGGCTCGGTGGCTGGGTGCTGCTCGACGCCACCGGCCCGCGCACGCTCACCCTGGCCGCGAAACTCACCACCCTGGAGAGCCCGGCGCAGCTCGCCGAGCGGCTGCCCAAGGCGCTCATCCACCGCAACGTCCCCGGTGAGCCCATCCACGACCTGATCGAGGCCCTGGCGGCCGCCTGGCAGGCCACCGCCGGCTACGCCCCGTTCGGCCCCCGCGACCGCTGGACCAGAACGGTCGCCGCCCTGAAGCAGTCCGGCTGGCCCGTCCTCGACCGCCCCCACCGCTGGCGCCTGGGCGAACTCACCCTCCCCTGGCCCACCATCGCCCCCACCTGACCCTCACCCGGCCCCGCCCGCCGGCCGCACTCCCGCGCCCGCACCCGGCCGCCGCCATCACCGTTGATCATGAAGTTAGCGGCAGTTTATGGCCGATTTGTCCCCGCTAACTTCATGATCACCGCGGCTCAGGCCAGGGGGAGAGGAGGGGGGTTAGATCGCGCAGTTGATCAGGACGGGTTCGGGGTGGAGGGGGATGCCGAAGCGGGTGTGGACGCCGTCGCGGATCTCGCGGGCGAGGGCGACCAGGGCGGCCGTGCTCGCGGCGCCGGTGCGGTTGGTCAGGGCCAGGGTGTGCTTGGTGGAGATGGCGACGCCCTCGGGGCCGGTGTAGCCCTTGCCGAAGCCGGCCCTGTCGATCAGCCAGGCGGCGCTCAGCTTGACCGTGTCCCCCGGGCACGGCCAGGACGGCGGCTCGCCCAGATCGGCGGCGCGCTCCCGGAACAGCTCGTACGCCTCACGCTCCAGCACCGGGTTGGTGAAGAACGAGCCCACCGACCAGGTGTCCGGGTCCTGCGCGTCGAGCACCATGCCCTTGCCGGCGCGCAGCCGCCGCACGGTGGCCCGGGCGTCGGCCAGCGGCACCCGGTCGCCCACCTCGACGCCGAGCGCACGGGCCAGCTCGGCGTAGCGCACCGGGCCGGAGTGCGGGGAGCGGGTGAGCCGGAAGTCGACCGAGAGCACCACCCAGCGGTCGCTGTACTTGAAGATGCTGCCCCGGTAGGCGAACCCGCAGTCCGCCGCCGCGATCCGGACCACGGCGCCCTCGGTCCGGTCGTACGCGTCGACGGCGGTGATCGTCTCGGCCACCTCCTGGCCGTACGCGCCGACGTTCTGGATCGGGGTGGCGCCGGCCGAGCCGGGGATGCCGGAGAGGCACTCCAGCCCCGACCAGCCGCGCTCGACGGTGGCGGCGACCAGGTCGTCCCAGGGCTCGCCGGCCTCGACCCGTACGGTGACCGTGTCGGCGTCCTCGGCGACCACCCGGAACCCCCGGGACCGGATCAGCACGACGGTGCCGGGAAAACCCTGGTCGCCGATCACCACGTTGCTGCCGCCGGCCAGCAGGAGGACGGCCTGCTCCCGCGCCTCCGCCTCCCGCACCTTCTGGACCAGCTCGTCGGCGCTGGTCGCGATCTCCAGCCGCCCGGCCGGGCCGCCGAGGCGCAGCGTGGTGTAGCGCGCCAGGGTGGCCGGGTCGGTCGGGTGGGCT
Source organism: Micromonospora sp. NPDC004540 (assembly GCF_040610095.1). Lineage (NCBI taxonomy): Bacteria > Bacillati > Actinomycetota > Actinomycetes > Micromonosporales > Micromonosporaceae > Micromonospora > Micromonospora sp. NPDC004540. The sequence continues at coordinate 89,081 of NZ_JBEXLR010000010.1, read as the reverse complement.
CCGGTCGTCGGTTCGGCGTAGACGTCTGACACGCCTCTCACCCTAGGCTGAGGGGTAGCCGCGGCACCCACTGGTGGCCCGGTCACCCCCGGGAGGATTGCGATGAGCAGACTGCACGGCACGAAGGACTTCTGGATCGGCGCGTTGCGGACGGAGGGTCCCGCCTTCGCCGCCGCCGTCGCGGAGGCACCCCCCGAGACACCGGTGCTGTCCTGTCCCGGCTGGACGGTCTCCGACCTCGCCCTCCACCTCACCCGGGTCTACGCCTGGGCCCGCACGGTGCTGACCGCCGGGACGGCCAGCCGCCCGGAGCGGCACGACCCGGAGCCGCCGGCCGGCCTGACCCCGGCCCAGTGGTACGGCCAGGAGTACGAGCGGCTGGTGACGCTGTTGGAGGGGCTGGACCCGGAGGCCCCGGCGTGGAACTTCGCGCCGCAGCCCAAGAAGGCGGGCTTCTGGCCGCGCCGGATGGCGCACGAGACCGCGGTGCACCGCTGGGACGCCCAGCTCGCCATCGGCGCGGGTGAGCCGATCGAGGCCAAACTCGCGGCCGACGGGGTGAGCGAGGTGCTGGACACCTGGCTGCCGGCGGGCCGGCGGATCCAGCCCGGGCAGTGGCACGGGGTGGTCCAGCTGACCGCCACCGACGCCGCCCAGGAGTGGTACCTGCGGCTGCGCGGCGAGGGGATCGCCCTGCTGGACACCGCGACGATCCTCGACCACGACGAGCACCACGCCCGCGCGCAGGCCACCGGCACCGCGAGCGACCTGCTGCTGGCCGTGATGGGCCGGATCAGCTTCGACGCCCTCGGGGTGGCCGGCGACCGTCGCCTGCTCGACGGGTTGCGGGTGGGCTGACCCCGCCGGGGGGGGTCTCGGGGACATCAGGCGGAGAGCGGCGTTTCCCACCGGAGCGCCACTCTCCGCCTTTTTCCGGACGCTCTGAGAGCGCTCTCTTGACAGGCCCGGGGGGAGCCACCACCCTGTCGTGAGAGCGCTCTCTCAGTACCGGAACCATCCACCACCACCCGATACACCTAGAGGGGTCAGATAAGAGATGGTCACCTTCACGCGTCGCCGCCTGGCCGCGGTGGCCCTGGTCGCCACCACCGCGCTGCTGGGCGCCACCGCCTGCGGGGGCGGTGACGACGAGGCCGCCAGCGATGGCCCGGTCACGCTCACCGTCGACGTCTTCGGCCAGTTCGGCTACGAGGAGCTCTACAAGGAGTACATGGCCAGCCACCCCGGCGTGAAGATCGTCGAGCGGGGCACCGGCAGCAACCTGGACGAGTACTCGCCGAAGCTCACCCAGTGGCTCGCGGCGGGCAAGGGCGCGGGCGACATCGTCGCCATCGAGGAGGGGCTGCTGGTCGAGTACAAGGCCAACCCGCAGAACTTCGTCAACCTGCTGGACCACGGCGCCGCCGACCTGAAGGGCAACTTCCTGGACTGGAAGTGGAACCAGGGGCTCACCGCCGACGGCAAGCAGCTCATCGGCCTCGGCACCGACGTCGGCGGCATGGCCATGTGCTATCGCAAGGACCTGTTCGCCAAGGCCGGTCTGCCCACCGACCGGGAGGCGGTCTCGAAGCTCTGGCCCACCTGGGCGGACTACATCAAGGTCGGCGAGCAGTTCAAGGCGAAGAACACCGGTGCCTCGTTCCTCGACGCGGCGACCAACACGTTCAACACCATCCTGCTCCAGACCGCCGGCAACAGCACCGGCTACAGCTACTACGACACCGGCGACAAGCTGGTCGTCGACAGCAACCCGGCGGTCCGGCAGGCGTACGACACCACGATGGACATCATCGACTCCGGCCTGTCGGGCCGGTACGGGTCGTGGTCGGACGAGTGGGTCTCCGCGTTCAAGCAGTCGAAGTTCGCCACCATTGCCTGCCCGGCCTGGATGACCGGGGTCATCGAGGGCAACGCCGGACCGGGCGCCAAGGGCAAGTGGGACATCGCCCAGGTCCCCGGCAACGGCGGCAACTGGGGCGGCTCGTTCCTCGCGGTGCCGAAGCAGGGCAAGCATCAGGCCGAGGCGATCGAGCTGGCGAAGTTTCTGACCAGCGCCAAGGGCCAGATCGGCGCGTTCAAGGCCAAGGGCCCGCTGCCCTCCTCGCCGCAGGCGCTGGCCGACCCGGCGATCGTCGACTCGACGAACGCGTACTTCTCGGCGGCCCCGGTCGGCAAGATCTTCGCTGCCGGCGCCACGGGCCTGAAGCCGGTCTACATGGGACCGAAGAACCAGGCCGTCCGCACCGAGGTGGAGAACGCCGTCCGCACCGTGGAGCTGGGCAAGCGCAACCCGGAGCAGGGCTGGACCGACGCGGTCGAGAACGCCAGGAAGGCCGCTGCCAAGTAACCCGAGCCAGGCGTGCGGGCGGCCCCGGTGACGGGTGCCGCCCGCACGGCGGAAAGGAGTCCCGGGCCATGGCAGTCCAGCTCGACGCCCGCCCGCCGGTCGCACCGGCACCCGGCACCACCCGCCCCTCCCGGGGCGCCCGGCTCAGCCGGTTCGACACGAAATACTCGCCCTACCTCTACATCGCCCCGTTCTTCCTGCTCTTCGGGGTCTTCGGGGTCTACCCGCTGGCCTACACCTTCTGGGTCTCGCTGCACGACTGGGACCTGCTCGGCGCCGAGCACCCGTTCGTCGGCCTCGACAACTACAGCCAGTTGCTGGCCGACCCGGACTTCTGGCACTCGGTGGTCAACACCCTCGGCATCTTCGTCATCTCCACGGTCCCGCAGCTGCTGCTCGCGCTCTGGCTGGCCAACCTGCTCAACCGGCAGCTCCGGGCCCGGACCACCTGGCGGATGGCGGTGCTGATCCCGAACGTCACCTCGACCGCCGCGGTGGCGATCGTCTTCGCGGTGCTGTTCGGCCGCGACTTCGGGATGATCAACTGGCTGCTCGACCACGTCGGGATCGACGCGATCGACTGGAAGGCCAACCGGCTCGCCTCCTGGGTGGCCATCTCCACGATGGTCGACTGGCGGTGGACCGGCTACAACGCGCTGATCTTCCTGGCCGCCATGCAGGCCATCCCGCGCGACCTCTACGAGTCCGCCGCGATCGACGGCGCGGGCCGGTCCCGGCAGTTCTGGTCGATCACCGTCCCGCTGCTCAAGCCGACGATCATCTTCGCGGTCATCATCTCCACCATCGGCGGCCTCCAGCTCTTCACCGAGCCCCGGCTGTTCAACTCCGGCACGAACGCGATCCGCGGCGGCCCGCTGCGCGAGTCGCAGACGGTGACCATGTACATGTTCGAGAACGCCTTCGCGCCGCACTACAACTTCGGCTACGGCTCGGCGATCGCCTGGCTGCTCTTCGCGCTCATCGCGGTGGTCGCGGCCGTCAACGTCCTGCTCCTCCGCCGGCTCGGCGGCGGCGCGCGCAAGGAGGACTCCTGATGACCCGCCTCTGGTCGGCCGGCCGGCTCACCTACCTGGCGCTGGTCCTCACCGCCGTCCTGTCGATCTTCCCGATCTACTGGATGTTCGTGGTGGCCAGCCGGACCAGCGACGCGATGGGCCAGGTCCCGCCCCCGGTCACCCCGGGCGGCAACCTCGGCGCCAACATCGCCCGGCTGTTCGCCAACACCGACGCGTACTTCCTCACCGGCCTGATCAACTCGGCGATCGTGGCCGGCACGGTCACCGTCTCCGTGGTGTTCTTCTCCACCCTGGCCGGGTTCGCCTTCGCCAAGCTGCGCTTCCACGGGCGCAACGCCCTGCTGCTGGTCATCGTGGCCACCATGATGGTGCCCACCCAACTCGGGGTGATCCCGCTCTACCTGCTGATGACGAAGCTGAACTGGAACGACCGGCTGCCCGCGGTCATCGTGCCGGCCCTGGTCACCGGCTTCGGCGTGTTCATGATGCGCCAGTACGCCGGCCAGGCGGTCAGCACCGAGCTGATCGAGGCCGCCCGGATGGACGGGTGCAACACCGCGCGGATCTACTGGAACGTGGTGCTGCCCGCGCTGCGCCCGGCCGCCGCGGTGCTCGGCCTGCTCACCTTCATGACCACCTGGAACGACTTCCTCTGGCCGTACGCGGTGCTCAACGATCCGGAGAACCCGACCGTGCAGCTGTCGCTGCGGGCCCTGTCCGACGGCTACTACCAGGACATGTCGCAGGTGTTCACCGGGACGGCCATCGCCACCCTGCCCCTGCTGCTGGTGTTCGTCGTGTTCGGCCGCCAGATCATCGGCGGGATCATGGAAGGCGCGGTGAAGGCGTGAGCGCGCTGCGGTTCCCCGAGGGCTTCGTCTGGGGGGCGGCCACCGCCGCCTACCAGATCGAGGGCGCGGTCTCCGAGGACGGGCGCGGCCCGTCCATCTGGGACACCTTCAGCCGTAGGCCGGGGAAGGTGTTCCAGGGGCACACCGGCGACGTGGCCTGCGACCACTACCACCGGTACGCCGAGGACGTGGCCCTCATGGCGGACCTGGGGTTGCGGGCGTACCGCTTCTCGGTCGCCTGGCCCCGGATCCGGCCCGACGGCACCGGCCCGGTCAACCCGCGCGGCCTGGACTTCTACGACCGGCTCGTGGACACCCTGCTCGACCGGGGCATCGACCCGTTCGTCACGCTCTACCACTGGGACCTGCCGCAGGCGCTGGAGGACCGGGGCGGCTGGCCGGTCCGGGAGACCGCCGAGCACTTCGCCGACTACGCGCTCGCCGTGCACCAGCGGCTCGGCGACCGGGTCCGCACCTGGACCACGCTGAACGAGCCGTGGTGCTCGGCGTACCTGGGCTACGGCAACGGGGTGCACGCGCCCGGCGGGCGGGACGCGGGGGCGGCCTTCCGGGCCGTACACCATCTGCTGCTCGGGCACGGCCTGGCGGCCCGGGCGCTGCGCGCGGCCGGCGCGGAGGTCGTCGGGATCACCCTCAACCTGGCCGACGTCCGGCCGGCGGACGCCGGCAGCGCGGCGGACGCCGCCGCCGCGCGGCTGGTCGACGGCCTGCAGAACCGGATCTTCCTGGACCCGCTGACCGGCGCCGGCTACCCGGACGACGTGCTGGCCCAGGTGAGCCGGACCGTCGAGCCGGACTTCCTCCGGGACGGCGACGAGAAGGTGATCGCCGCGCCGCTCGACCTGCTCGGGATCAACTACTACGCGCCCACCTACGTGGCCGGCCGGGCCGGCGGCGCCGGGAGCGGCGCGTACCCGGGCACCGCGGGCGGCGTCGAGTTCCTGCCGCCGGTCGGGCCGCTCACCGACATGGGCTGGATGATCGAGCCGGCCGGACTCACCCGGTTGCTGGAACGGGTGGCCCGCGACTACCCGGGGCTGCCCTTGATCATCACGGAGAACGGCGCGGCGTTCCCGGACGGGAACACCGACGGGACCGGCCGGGTGGCCGACACCGACCGGGTCGCCTACCTCGACGGGCACCTGCGCGCCGTGCACGACGCCGTCGCCCGCGGGGTCGACCTGCGCGGTTATCTCGTATGGTCGTTGCTGGACAACTTCGAATGGGCCGAGGGCTACCGGAAGCGGTTCGGGATCGTCCACGTCGACTACCTGACCCAGCGGCGCACACCGAAGGAAAGCGCCCGTTGGTACCAGGAGGTGATCTCCCGCAACGGGCTGTGACGAGGTGGTGGTGACGGGGATGACAACGGCACAGCGACCGACCCTGGAAGCGGTGGCCAAACGCGCGGGCGTGTCCCGGGCCACGGTCTCCCGGGTGGTCAACGGCTCCACCACCGTCGCCGCGTCGATCCAGCAGGCGGTCCGCCGGGCGGTCGAGGAACTGGGGTACGTCCCGAACCTCGCCGCCCGCAGCCTGGTCACCCAGCGCACCGACTCGATCGCGCTGGTCCTGCCCGAGGCGGCCACCCGGGTCTTCTCCGACGACCAGGTCTTCCCGGGGATCATCCGCGGCGCGGCCCAGGAGCTGGAGGCGGCGGACAAGCAGCTCGTGCTGATGCTGGCCGGCTCGCCGGCCGGGCACGAGCGGGTCGAGCGGTACACCACCGGGCGGCACGTCGACGGGGTGCTCTTCGCCTCGCTGCACGGCGAGGACCCGCTCCCCGGCCGGCTGGCCCGGCTCGGCATCCCGGTGGTGTGCAGCGGTCGCCCGCTCGACGGCGCCGAGGTGCCGTACGTCGACGTCGACCACGTCGGCGGCGTGGCCGAGGCGGTCCGGCACCTGATCGCGAACGGTCGGCGGCGGATCGCCACCATCGCCGGGCCGCAGGACATGGTCGCCGGCATCGAGCGGCTGGTCGGCTACCGGGAGACGGTCGCCGCGGCCGGCCTGCCGGAGCTGGTCGCGTACGGCGACTTCACCCGGGAGTCCGGCACCGCGGCCATGCGGCAACTGCTCGCCGCCGACCCGGAGCTGGACGCGGTGTTCGCGGCGTCCGACCTGATGGCGCACGCCGCGCTGCGCACCCTGCGGGAGGCCGGCCGGCGGGTGCCGGACGACGTCGCGGTGATCGGGTTCGACGACATCGAGACGGCGGCCTACACCGAGCCGCCGCTGACCACCGTGAAGCAGCCGATAGTGGAGCTGGGGCGGGCGATGACCCGGCAACTGCTCCGGATCGCCGCGGGCGAGCAGGTCGAGCAGGCGCTGCTGCTCCCCACCGAACTGGTGGTGCGCGACTCGGCCTGAGCGGAACGGAGCCGGTGGGCCCGCTTAAGCCGTCGCGGCGGCGGCACCTGGGCGCTACGGTCGCCCGGTGACCGGCATCGTGCGCCTGATCCGTGCGCCCCAGCTCTCCGACGTCGCCGAGTACGCCTACGCGGCCGAGCTCGCGCCGCCCGCGCGGCTGATCTTCACGGCCGGGGCCTGCCCGCTGGACACCGAGGGGCGGACCGTCGCGCCGGGCGACCCGGCCGGCCAGGCCCGGCAGGTGATGGCCAACCTGGAGACCGCGCTGGCCGCCGCCGGCGCCGGGCTCGCCGACGTCGTCCGGACCACCGTCTACGTGGCCAGCGGCGACCGCACCGACCTGGTGTCCGTCTGGCAGGTCGTCCGCGACGCGTTCGGCGACCACGATGCACCCAGCACCCTGCTCGGCGTGGCCGTGCTCGGCTACCCGGACCAGCTCGTCGAGGTCGAGGCGGTCGCCGCGGTCCGCGCCGAGGTGGGCGAGCGCCCGCCCCGATAATCCCGTCGCCGGTGGCGGGCGACCGCTCTAGGGTCGGCCGAATGACCGACGAGCTGATCCGACCCGCCCGCCCCGAGGACGCGCCCGGCGTCGTGGCGCTGCGCACCGTCGTCCACCCCTACCTGGTGCGCGGCGTCGAGTCGACCCGACGCATGATCGCCCAGCCGCCGCCCGGTGAGGACTGGGCGGCCTGGGTGGCGGAGGCGGACGGGCAGGTGGTCGGCTGGGTGTCGGCGTATCGGAACACTTCCACCTCGGCGGCGAACGTCGGGGAGATTTCCACGCTGCACGTCCACCCGGCGCACCGGCTCCGGGGAATCGGCACGGCCCTCCTGGACGCCGCGCTCGGCCACCTGCGCGGCCTCGGCGCGAAGCGGCTGCTCACCTGGTCCCGGCCCGAGTCGCTGCCGTTCGCCCGCCGGCACGGCTTCACGCCCAGCCGGGAGCTGCGCTACTCCGCTCTCGACCTCCGGCCCGAGCCGCCGATGCCCGAGCCGCCGCCCGGCGTACGGCTGCTGCCGGCCGCCGGGGTGGACCCGCGCGAGGTCCACCGGGTGGACGCCGAGTCGTCGCTGGACGAGCCGGGCGACGTCCCGACCGACGCGCTGGGCTACGACCTCTGGCGTCACGAGGTCTGGGACAACCTGGGGCTGGACCGGGACGCCAGCACGCTGGCCGAGGTGGACGGCAGGTTGGTCGCCGTCAGCCTGGTGAAGCGGGACGGCGACCGGATGTGGTCGGACTTCACCGGCACCGTCCCCGGGCACCGGGGCCGGGGGCTGGCCCGGCTGGCGAAGCAGGCCGCGCTGCACCGGGCCGCGACGTCCGGGGTACGCACCGCGTACACCTCGAATGACGAGGCGAACGCCCCGATGCTGGCGATCAACGCCCGGCTCGGCTACCGGCCGGTCGGCAGCCAGTGGTCCTGCGTGCGCGACCTCGCCTAGCGCCCGGCGGCGACCCGGACGGCGGCCGCGTAGGTGTCCGCGCCGAACAGCACGAGCCGGGCCTCGGTGACGTTGACCGGGGTGGCCGCGTGCAGCACGGCCAGCGCCTGGGCCACCGCGTCCTCGACCGGCCAGCCGTAGACGCCGGCGGAGACCAGCGGGAAGGCGACGCTCAGCGCGCCCAGGTCGTCGGCGACCCGGAGGCTGTTCGCGTAGCAGTCGCGCAGCAGCGCCGACCGGTCCTCGCGCGGGGAGAAGACCGGCCCGACGGTGTGCACCACCCAGCGGGCCGGCAGGTTGCCGGCGGTGGTGGCGACCGCCTGGCCGGTGGGCAGGCCCCGGCCGTAGCGGGAGGCGCGCAGCGCCCGGCACTCCTCCAGGATGGCCGGCCCGCCCTTCCGGTGGATCGCGCCGTCCACTCCCCCGCCGCCGAGCAGCGAGGAGTTGGCCGCGTTGACGATCGCGTCGACCTGCTGCGCGGTGATGTCACCCTCGATCAGGACGGTCTCCATGTCACCCCTCCTCGACGACGGACTGCCCGAGCGACCGGCGGGCCAGCAGGGTGGCCCCGGCCACGGCGGCCGGCATGACCAGCACCGCGCCGAGCGGGATCAGGAAGCAGAGGAAGACCGCCACCCCGAAGCCCAGGGTGGTCGGCCGGTCCGCCCTGAGCAACGACCGCCGCTCCGGCAGCCGCATGCCGCGCCGGTAGAACGGCGCGCCGACCAGTTCCAGGGCGAGGAACCAGCCCCCCACCAGGGCGCCGACCACGGGGACCACCGTCTGCCCGACCACCGGGATGAAACCGGCCACGAACAGGGGTACGCCGACCAGCGCGGAGATGGCCACCAGGCGCAGCGAGTCGAGGATGCTGCGCCGCAGCGAGGCCCAGAACGGCACCTCGATCGCGCCCGGTGTGCCGCCGAGGCGGTCCTCCACCCGCTCGGAGATCTTCTCGTAGAACGGGTCGCCGACGGCCAGGGTGACCGCCGTGAACGTGAGCACGCCGAGCAGGCCGGCCAGCCCGACGACGGCCAGCCCGGCCACCACCCGGACGATGCTCCGCCAGGTCTCCGACCAGTCGTCCGCGAACGGGGTGACCAGCGCGGCCAGGTCGTCCACGAAGTACAGCAGGGTGGCGAACAGGGCCGCGAAGAGCGCGCCGGAGATCAGCGCCGGCACGATCCCGAGCAGCATCAGGCCGGGGCTGCGGAAGTAAAGGCCGAGGCCACGCAGCAGCAGGCCGGCGCCGCTGAGGAAACGGGTGACGGCGCCGGTCACGGGCGCGGCGAGGCGGGGTGCGTCCACGATCAGGGAGCCTAACGGCCGCGCGCACAATGGGCTGGTGCGCGCGTCCCGGCTCATTTCGCTGATCCTGCTGCTCCAGTCGCGGGAGACGATGACCGCCACCGAGCTGGCCCGCGAGCTGGAGGTCTCCGAACGCACCGTCTACCGGGACGTGCTGGCGCTCTCCGCGGCCGGGGTGCCGGTGTACGCCGACCGCGGCCGAACCGGCGGCTACCGGCTGCTCGGCGGCTACCGGACCCGGCTCACCGGGCTGACCCGGGACGAGGCGGAGGCGCTCTTCCTGGCCGGGCTGCCCGGCCCGGCCGGCGACATGGGGCTGGCCGACGCGGTGGCCGCCGCCGAGCTGAAGGTGCTCGCCGCGCTGCCGCCGAGCCTGCGGAACGCGCCGGCCCGTACCGGCCAGCGGTTCCACCTGGACGTGCCGGGCTGGTTCCGGGAGTCCGGCCCGCCGCCGTGGCTGGCCGAGCTGGCTCGGGCGGTCTGGCAGGACCGGCTGGTCGAGCTGCGCTACCGGCGCGGCGACCGGGAGGTGACCCGCGCGGTCGCCCCGTACGGGCTGGTGCTGAAGAACGGCGTCTGGTACCTGGTCGGGCGGGTCGGCGACGGGTGGCGGACGTACCGGGTGGACCGGGTGGTCGGCGTCGAGGTGGGTGGGGAGAGCTTCGTCCGGGACGAGGGCTTCGACCTCGGGGCGTACTGGCGGGAGCAGGCCGAGGCGTTCCTGCGCGACATGCTCCGGGCCGAGGTCACCGTGCGGCTCAGCCCGGCCGGCCTGCGGGCGCTGCGGCACCTGGCCGACGCGCCGTTCGTCTACGCCGAGGCGGTCGCCGCCGCCGGCCCGCCCGACGGGCAGGGCCGGGTGGTGCTCCGGCTGCCCGTCGAGTCGGTCGAGGTGGCGTACGCCCAGCTGCTGGCGCTCGGCCCCGAGGTGGAGGTGCTCGACCCGCCCGAGCTGCGCGCCCGCTTCGCCGCGGCGGCCCGCCGCGCGGCCGCGCTCTACGCGGACGGCGCGGACGGGCCGGACGCCGGTCAGCGGTAGCCGGTGTCGTCCGCCGGCTTACCGGCCTTGATCACCTCTTCGTGGTAGCGGAGAAAGTGCGGGCGGGTGCCGTCGAGGTCGGTGAAGCCGTACACCTGGGCGAGGCTGCCGGCGTCGGTGGAGGCGCCGTTCCAGCGGGCCCGGTCCGGGTCGGCGGCCAGGGCGGCCACCGCGCGCCCGACGAAGGCCGGCGTCTCCGACATGACGAAGTGCGGGTCCTTCGCGGCACCGTCGCGCCAGGTGGCCTCGGTGACGCCGAAGTGCTCCAGCATCGCCTCCGAGCGCAGCCAGCCGGGGGTGAGGGCGACCGCCGTGGCGCCGTGCGGCGCCAGTTCGTGCGCCTGGCTGAAGGCGAGCCGGTTCACCGACACCTTGGCCAGGTCGTAGAAGACCGAGAGCCGGTACTCGGTGTCGTTGTACTCCTTGGTCCCGTCGCCGATCTCGACCACCAGGCCACCGGGGTTGCGGATCAGCAGCGGCAGGGCGAAGTGGCTGGTGATGATGTGGGTGTCGACGGCCAGCCGCAGGGTGCGGAAGCCGGCGTCCAGGGGCTGCTCCCAGACCGGCTTCTCCCAGGTGATCAGCGGGTCGGCGCCCCAGATGTCGTTGACCAGCACGTCCAGGCGGCCCTGTTCGGCGTCGATCCGCGCGACGAGGCGGCGGACCTGCTCGGGGTCCAGGTGGTCGACGGCGACGGCGACGCCGGTGCCGCCGGCCGCGGTAACCAGCTCGGCGGTCTCCTCGATGGTCTCCGGCCGGCCCATCTCGGAGCGGCGCTCCCGGGTGGAGCGTCCGGTGACGTAGACGGTGGCCCCGGCGGCGCCGAGCTGGACGGCGATCTGCCGCCCGGCGCCCCGGGTCGCGCCGGCGACGAGCGCGATCTTCCCTGTCAGCGGTGTGGTCATGGCACCACCGTGGCACCGATACCTGACAGCGGAAGTCCGGTTTCCCGGATGATCCCGATCAGCCATCATGACCGGCATGCACCTGCTGCTCTCCGGGATCGTCGGCTCGGTCGCGTACGGGCTGGCCGGGCCGGACTCGGACGTGGACCGGATCGGCGTCTTCGCCGCGCCCACGGTCGCCTTCCACGGCCTGCACCCACCGCGCGAGTCCGTGGTGACGACCGGTCCGGACGTGACCCTGCACGAGTGCGCGAAGTACGCCCGCCTGGCGCTGAGCGGGAACCCGACCGCCACCGAGCTGATGTGGCTGCCCGACGAGTGCTACGAGACCCGAACGGAGTTCGGCGAGCGGCTGATCGGCATCCGCGCGGCGTTCCTCAGCGCGCCCCGGGTGCGGGACGCCTACCTCGGCTACGCGAGCCAGCAGTTCCGCAAGCTGACGGCCCGGGACTCCTCAGTCGGGGGTCGGCGGCGGTCCGCGAAGCACGCCCGGCACCTGGCCCGCCTGCTGCACCAGGGCCGGGTGCTCTACGCGACCGGCGTGCTGGAGATCCGGCTGGCCGACCCGGAGTGGTTCCGGGCGTTCGGCGAGCGGGTGGCCGGCGGTGCGCTGGCCGAGGCGGAGGCCCTGGTGGCGGCGGCCGAGCGGGACTTCGACCGGATCCGCACGCCACTGCCGGAGCGCCCGGACGAGGACACCGTGGAACGGTGGCTGCTCGACGTCCGGGCGGCCCACCTGCCGCGCTGACCCGGCCTCAGTCGACCAGGCGGACGCGTACCCGGCGGTTGGCCCGGCCCTTGCTCTCCACCTTGACCACCTGGACCTTGCCGATCTGGGCGGTGGAGGCGACGTGGGTGCCACCGTCGGCCTGCACGTCCAGCCCGACGATGTCCACGATCCGCACCTCCTGCTCGTCCGGCGGGATCAGGTTGGACTGGGTACGGATGATGTCCGGCAGGGCCAGCGCCTCCGCCCGGGGCAGCACCCGGACGGCGACCGACCGGTCCGCGGCCACCTCGGCGTTGACCAGCTCCTCGATTCGGGCCTTGAAGTCCGGCGGCACCTCGGGGAGGTTGAAGTCCATCCGGGCCTCGCCCGGCTCCATGTTGCCGCCGGTGACCAGCGCGCCGAAGTCGCGGAACACCACGCCGCAGAGCACGTGCAGGCCGGAGTGGGTACGCATCAGCATGGTGCGCCGGGTGTCCTCGATCGCGCCGGTCACGGCGGTGCCGACCGGTGGCAGCGGGTCACCCTCGGCCGGGACGAGCCAGAGGTCGTCGCCCTTGCGGCTGCCCACGATCCGGGTTTGCACGCCCTGCCAGAGCAGCACCCCGTGGTCCGGCGGCTGCCCGCCGCCGCCCGGGTAGAAGGCCGACCGGTCCAGCACGATGCCCTGCTCGGGATCGGCCGCCAGCACCGTGCACGCCCACTCCCGCAGGGTGGGGTCGGCGAGGTCGAGGCGGTGCGTACGGCCGTGGTGTGTGACGCCCATGCCCGACGACGTTACCCGTTGAGGAACGTCGAGATCCGCTCCCGCAGGTCGGCGCGTTCCGTCCAGAGCACGCCCGGCCGGTCGTAGACGTGCAGGGTGGCCCGGGGCAGCGCGGCGGCCAACTGCTCGGCGACGGCCACCGGGTGCAGGTCGTCGCCCGCGCAGCCGATCACCAGGGCCGGCGCGGTGACCCCGGCGAGCACCTTGGCGTCGCGCAGCGGGGCCTGCTCGGGCAGGCCGGCCAGGCCCGGCGCGAGCCCGTCGCGGAGCAGCTGGTCGAGCCGCTGCCGCAGGTAGGCCCAGCCGGCCGGGGTGTTGCGCACCGAGGGCGGCAGCTCCAGCGACACCACGTCGGCCAGCGCGGAGGCGTCCCCGTCGGCCACGGCGTCGAGCAGGTCGGTGAGCCGGGTCCGGGCCACCTCGCCGCGCGGGGTGTCCAGCACGGCCGGCAGGAAGAAGACCAGCTTCTCGAAGCGTTCCGGGCTCTCGACCAGCAGCCGGCAGAGCGCGCCCGCGCCGAGGCTGGCCCCGAAGGCCCGGGTGGCGCCGCCGAGATCGGCGACGGCGCGCAGGTCACGGGCCAGGTCGAGGTAGCTCCACGGTCCGGGCGGCGAGTCGGAGCGGCCGTGCCCGCGGAACTGGAAGAAGAGCCGCCGGCCGGTGACGCCGCTGCCGAAGGGGCGGGTGGTGGCGATGCCGTTGCCCAGCCCGTGCGCGAACACGGTCACCGGGTCACCGGTGCCGGTGACCAGCCGCTCCAGCCGTACGCCGTGCGGGGTGGTGACCAGTTCGGTCTCCGGCTCGGGTAGGGCCGGCCGGCCGGTGCGGGGCGCGCCGGGCCCGGGACCCCAGGTGCGGGGGCCGCCGTCCGGCGGCGGGGGCCAGCGGAAACCTCTCACCAGAAGCCCCGGCCGTCGTGCAGGTCGCGCAGCCCGACCCGGACGTCCAGCAGGTAGATCAGGGCCGCGGCGATACCGATCAGACCGAAGATGCTGATCACGCCCCCGCCGACACCGAGCAGGGTGAGCAGCATGCAGACCAACAGGATGGCGATCCACCCGCCCTTGGGCAGCGTGCCGATCGCGGCGAACGCGTCGGACCGCTGAGTGATCGCGTGCACCAGGGAGACGGCCTCGATGACGAGGGCGAAGACGAGCAGGATCAACTCGATCACGAGGCGGACGTCGTCGAAGAAGAGCGGCGCGGCAGTGGCCATGTCGGCAAGCTTATGCCGAGACCCCGGAAACGTCCGACAGGACGCTGTCCGGGGTCTCGGTCCAGCTTCGACTCACTCGGCGGCCGGGCGGGTCCGCTTCGTGGTCTTCGGCAGCTTCGCCGACGGGGTGGCGGGCTTGGCGACGGTCGCCTTGGCCCGGGTCCGCTTCACCGCGGCGGGCTTGGCCTCGACGACCTCGGCCACCTCGGCCGGGGTCGGCACCTGGGCGGGCGCGGCCGGGGTGGTGTCGGCCTCGGTCGCCTCGATGTCGGCGTTCACCGTGTCGGCGGCCTCCAGCACGCCCGCGCCGACGACCCGCTCACCGCGGGCGACCAGCTCGGCGTACGCGGCGAGCGCGCGCTCCTGCGCGGCCTGCGCGCCGGCCAGCACGGCGGCGGCGTTGCGGCCGGCGGCCTCGCGCAGCTTGTCCAGGTTGGCGGCCTCCCGGAGCTTGTCCAGGTTGGCGGCCTCGCGCAGCTTCTCCAGGTCGAGGTCGGCCGAGCCGGCCTTCTCCCGCAGCCCGGTCGCGGTCAGGTTGGCGGTCTTCAGCGTCTCGGTCGCCTTCTGGCGCAGCTCGAACCCGGTGAGGACGGCCTTGCCACCGAGGTCGGCGACGACCCGGGTGCCGAGGCCACCGACCACGGTGGGCAGCTTGCGCAGCTGCTGGAGGGCGAGCTCGCCGGCGCCGGCGGCGGCGTAGACGGGGGCCGGGATGCGGTTGGTCTTCGGCTGGGTCATGACTGCTCCTCTTCGGCCGCACCGGCGGCCTTCCGGACCACCCTGCGGGCGGTCTTCTTCTGGGGGACGGCGGTGGTCGGGGCGGGCGCCGGGCCCGCCTCGGTGACGGCGACCGACTCGAGGACCGCCTCGGTCGGCGTGCCGTCCGGCGTCGTGGGGCCGGTCGCGGCCGGCGCGACGGTGGCGGGGGCCTCCGGCGCGGTGGCCGGCTCGGTCGGCGGCGTCGGTTCGGTGGCCGCCTGGGCCGCGGCCGTCGCCTCGGCGAGGCGCGCGTTCTCCCGGCGGAACGTCTCGTAGATCTGGGTGAGCGACTGCTTCTGGGCCATGGTCAGCTCGGCGTCGACGGCGATCGCCGCGAGCACGCCCTGCCCCTCCTTGTCGTCCAGCAGCCCGGCCCGCAGGTACATGGCCGGGGTCGAGACGCGCAGCGCGCTGGCGAGCTGCTGGAGCACCTCGGCGCTCGGCTTGCGCAGACCGCGCTCGATCTGGCTCAGGTACGGGTTGCTGACGCCGGCCTGCTCGGCGAGCTGGCGCAGCGAGATCTTCGCGTTGCGGCGCAGGTCGCGAATGAACCCGCCGACGTCGGGTAGGTCCTTGCTGGTGGCCATGACTCCACGCTAGCCCGTGCTGCTAGCTGCTGCAAGCAAAGTGCTAGCCAGAGTTAGCGAGGTCACCGATGGCCGGTTGCGCGACGGGTGTCCGGTCCGTACGGTGCCCCCGTGGCCAAGATCGAAGTGAACGGCGCCTCGCTCGCGTACGACGAGGCCGGCAGCGGCAGCCCGGTGGTGCTGCTGCACGCGGGCATCGCCGACCGGCGGATGTGGCGGAACCAGCTGCCCGCGCTCGCCGCCCGGCACCGGGTCATCGCCGTCGACCTGCGCGGCTACGGCGACTCCGAGCTGCCGCCCGCCGCGTTCGCCCACCACGACGACGTGATCGGGCTGCTCGACGCGTTGGGCGTGACGCAGGCCGCGCTGGTGGGCTGCTCGTTCGGCGGCAAGGTCGCGGTGGACACCGCGCTGGCGTACCCGGAGCGGGTGGCCGCGCTGGCCCTCTTCGGCGCCCCGGTCTCCGGCAACGAGTGGTCCGAGGAGACCGAGCGGCTCTGGGAGGAGCTGGTCGGCGACGTGGACCCGGAGGACTTCGCCGCGACCGCGGCCGGCGAGGTGCGGTTCTGGGTGGTCGGCCCGACCCGCCAGCCGGCCGACGTCGACCCGGAACTGATCCGGTTCGCCGAGGAGATGGACCGCCGGGCGCTCGCCGCCGAGCAGGCACTCAGCGCGGTCGAGGCCGGCGAGCTCGACCCGCCGGCGATCGACCGGCTGGCCGAGCTGCCGATGCCGGTGCTGACCGGCGCGGGCGCGGACGACCTGGCCGACATCCGCCGGCTGGCCGACCGGATCGCCGCCGAGGCCCCGCGCGGCGTGCGGCTGCCGGACGTGCCGGACGCCGGTCACCTGCTGCCGCTGGAACGCCCCGAGCCGGTCAACGCCGCGCTGCTCGACTTCCTCCCCTGAGGACGGCCGCTACCAGACCGGACGGACGGCGCCGACCGGCAGGCCGCCGCCGAGCAGCGGGATCTCGGCGTACTCGGCCAGCACCGGGGCCTCGACGCCGAGCCGGCGCAGCGCCGAAACCAGCACCGGCATCCGGGCCCGCCCGGCGCCGTCGTCGATCTTGAGGGCGACCGCGCCGGCCCCCGGGACCGCCGCCGCGATCACACCCTCCGCGCCGACCTTGGCCAGCAGCCCGGGTACGCCGCGCATCAGCCGGGTGTCGTCGGCCTGGGTGCCGCCCACCAGTTCCGGATACGCCCGCATCGCGTCGGCCACGGTCCGCTCGACGGTGCCCGGCTCGGCGGAGACCAGCCGCAGGAAGGCCCGCGCCAGGCCGGTCAGCGAGACGGCGAGCACCGGCGCGCCGCAGCCGTCCACTCCGACGGCCGCCGCCGTCTCCCCGGTGAACTCCTCGATCGCGGCGGTGAGCCGCTGCTGGAGCGGGTGCTCGGGACGCCAGTAGCCGTCCAGCGGCCAGCCGGCGGCCAGGCAGGTGAGCAGCATCCCGGTGTGCTTGCCGGAGCAGTTCATCAGGGTCCGGGTCGGCCCGCCCCCGGCGCGCAGCACCGCCTCCCGGGCCGCCTCGCCGACCGGCAGGTCCGGCGGGCAGTGCAGCGCCTCCTCCGTCAGGCCGGCGCCGCGCAGCAGGGTGGTGACCCGCTCGACGTGGAACTCCTCGCCGGCGTGGCTCGCCGAGACCAGCGCCACGTCGGCCGGGTCGGTCAGCGGCAGGCCGGACCGGAGCATCCCGATCGCCTGCATCGGCTTGTTCGACGACCGGGGGAAGATCGGCGAGGTGGCGTCCCCCGCCCCGGACACCGGCGCGCCGGTGGCGTCGAGCACCGCCACGGAACCACGGTGGACACCCTCCACGAACCCGGACCGGACCACCTCGGCGAGCGGCACGCCGCCCTCGTACGTCTTTCCCACGGAGTGGACGGTACCGACGGGCTCGGCGGGCCCGGCACCGGGGTGACCAGCGGCGTCAGCCGCGCACGTACAGGGGTGCCGGGCGGGTCGTCGCTTACAGGCCGAGCAGCGCCCGGGCCTCGGTGGTGGTCAGCGGCGGACGCTGGGCGAGCTGCGCGAAACCGACCGCGCGGGCGACCAGTTGCATGTTGGACTCGACCGGCCGGCCCTTGGCGTAGGTGACCGTGTCCTCCATGCCGACCCGGAGGTGACCGCCGGCCGACAGCGAGGCCAGCATCACCGGAATGGTGCTGCGACCGATGCCGGTGGCCGAGAAGGTGGTGCCCTCGGGCAGGTCGCGCAGCATCTGCTGGGCGGCCACCAGGGTGGCGGTGGTGCCCGGCATGCCGCCCGGCACGCCCATCACGAAGTCGACGTGCACGTGCCCGCCGTGCGGCAGGCCGTACTTGCCGAGCAGGCGCTGGAGCGCGGTGAGGTGGCCGAGGTCGAAGATCTCGTACTCGGGGACGACGCCCCGCTCCTGCATCCGGGTGTGCAGCTCGACGATGAACTCCCAGCGGTTCAGGAACACGTCGTCGCCGAAGTTGACCGTGCCCATGGTGCAGGAGGCCATGTCCGGACCGGCGTCGAGCACGGCCAGCCGGGCGGCCTCCGGGTCGGTCACCGCGCCGCCGGAGGAGAGCTGCACGATCAGGTCGGTGCTCTGCCGCAGCGCCGCCACGGTCTCCCGCAGCCGGCCCTGGTCGAGGGTGGGCTTCGCCTCGTCGTCGCGGATGTGGACGTGGATCACGGCGGCGCCGAGCGCCTCGCACTCCTTGGCGGTCAGCAGCAGCTCGTCGAGGGTCACCGGCAGCGCCGGCACCTCCGCCTTGGCCGACTCCGCGCCGGTGGGGGCAACCGTGATCAACGTTCCTGTGGTCATGCCCGGATCCTAGACCGCCGACCGCCCTCCGGTCGACAGCCGGAACGCTGCAGAATCGTGCGCACCTGCCGCCGAAAGCGGAAGATTTTCCGCCTTAGGACCGCCGGAACGACATCCCTTACGCCGGTTCGATGGCGGCGGCGCTCTCCCCCACCAGCAGCCGGGCGTCGTCGGCCACGTTGCGCTTGACCACGGCCAGGGCGATCTGACCCAGCTCGAAGTGGTGCACCGCGGTGCCGACGAAGCCGACCGCCCGGCCGTCCAGGGTCACCGGCGTGCCGGCGGCCGGCGGCTGGTCGGTGGTCACCCCGTCCAGGTGCAGCAGGACCAGGCGGCGCGGCGGCTTGCCCAGGTTGTGCACCCGGGCCACCGTCTCCTGCCCGCGGTAGCAGCCCTTGTCCAGATGCACGGCCGAGCCGATCAGGCCCACCTCGGCGGGGATGGTCCGGTGGTCGGTGTCCACCCCGGCCCGGGCGCGCCGGGCGGCCACCCGCACCGCCTCGTACGCCCACAGCCCGGCCACCGGCACGCCGGCGCCGCGCAGCTCGTCGACCACCCCAGCCATGGCCGGGCGAGGCACCAGCAGGTCGACGCCGAGCGCCACCCTCCGGGCCCAGCCACCGACGGCCAGCGGCTTCACGTCGTACACCACGGAGGGCCGGGGCGGCAGGTCGCCGGAGCGGAACTTCGGGCCCGGCACCGCGACCACGTCCGGCGCGGCCAGCCCGGTGACCCCGAGGGTGTCGAGCGCGCCGGTGGCCTCCGGCCCGACCAGCGAGAGCAGTGCGTGGTCGGCCGTGACGTCACGCGGGTCGACCTTGCTGAAGAACCGCATCTTCTCCAGGTAGGACAAAAGACCGCCGGTCATCCCCGGCTCGGTGTCCAGCCAGGTGGTCTCGCCGTCCTCGGCGACCAGGGCGTGCTGCTCGACGTGCCCGTGCGGGGAGAGCACCAGCAGCTCGGTGCCCTGCCACGGGCGCAGCGCGGCCAGGTGCTGGCTGGTCAGCGTGTGCAGCCAGGTCATCCGCTCCTCGCCCGGCACCGCGACCACCCCGCGGTGCGAGCGGTCGACCAGGCCGACGCCGGTGGCCAGGATGCGCTGCTCGCGCATCGGGTCGCCGTAGTGGGCGGCCACCGGGCCGACCCCGGCCGCCCGGTGGGCCGGCTCGGGCTGGTCCCGGGTCTCCTCGTCGATGGCCTCGGCGGTCACCGCGCCCGCGATGTCGATCATTTACGTTCCCCGTCCTCGCATTGGCCGCAGACGCCGAAGAGCGCCACGTGCCCGATGTCGACCTGGAATCCCCGCTGCGCGGCCAACTGGTCGGCCAGCGGCCGGAGCAGCTGGGGGTCGATCTCGTCGATCGCGCCGCACTCCCGGCAGACCAGGTGGACGTGCTGGTGCTCACCGGCCGCGTGGTAGGTCGGCGAGCCGTGCGACAGGTGGGTGTGGGTCACCAGGCCCAGCCGTTCCAGCAGCTCCAGGGTCCGGTAGATGGTGGTGATGTTGACCCCGGCGGCCACCTCGCGCACCGCCGTGTGCACCTGCTCCGGCGTGGCGTGCCCCAGGTCCATGACGGCCTGGAGGACCAGCTGCCGCTGCGCCGTCAGCCGCAGCCCACGGGAGCGGAGCAGTTCCGCCAGGGAGGATTCGGACACCGTCCGATCATAGTTCGGCCGCCGCGCCGGTCCGCCCGCCGGCGAGGTACGCCACTACGCTGCGCTCGTGGTGGCGACGCGGGTGGCCGTGCCGGGCCGGGGTGTCGTACCGGCCGGCGAGGCGGTGCTGCGCGGCGACGACCGGGGCGTGCTGCACGGCGACGGCCTCTTCGAGACCCTGCACCTGCGCGGCGGGCAACCCTGGCTGCGCGACGCCCACCTGGCCCGGCTGCGGGCCGGCGCGGCCGCGATCGGGCTGGCCCTGCCCCCCACCGAGGTGCTGGTCGAGCTGCTCGACACGGTCCGGGCCGGCTGGCCGCCGGATGTCGAGGGCGCGCTGCGGCTGGTCTGCACCCGGGGGCCGGAGGGCGGCGGGCCGCCGACGGTCTACGCCACGCTGGGCGAGGTCCCGGCGGCCGCCCGGCGGGCCCGGCGGGACGGGGTGACTGTCGCCACCCTGCCGCTCGGGGTGGCCGCCCGCTCCCGACCCGAGCTGGGCTGGCTGCCGGTCGGGGTGAAGTCCACCTCGTACGCGCTGAGCACCGCCGCCCGCCGCTGGGCGGAGCGGGCCGGGGTGGACGACGTGCTCTGGGTCTCCACCGACGGCTACGTGCTGGAGGCGCCGACCGCGAACGTGGTCTGGCTGACCGGCGACACCCTCCGCACGGTCCCGGCCGGGGCCACCGGCATCCTCCCCGGCGTCACCGCCCGCTGGCTCCTCGACCACGCGGGCGAGCTGGGCTTCGGGACCGACGAAGACCTACCCACCCCGACCGACCTGCACGAGGCCGACGCCATCTGGCTCACCTCGTCGCTGCGCGGCCTGGCAGAGATCAGATCCCTGGACAAAACCCCCCGCCCTCGCTCCCCCCAGACCCCGGCCCTCCTCACCCTCCTGGGCTTCGAGGCGGGTTGATCATGAAGTTGGCGGCGTTCCGCGTCCGATTTGTCGCCGCTAACTTCATGATCGACGGGGTGGCCTGCCCCGGGGCTGGGCAGGGGTCAGCCGGCTACTCGGGTTAGGCGGGCGGACAGGTGGGGGCTCAGGGCATGGCCCATGGCGGCCATCTCCTGGGCGTAGAGGAGGGCGCCCTCGACGATGCCGAAGAGGCGGGCGCCGGCGGTGACCTCCTTGGCGGTGGCCGTCCGGACCACCGCGTCGGTGGCGAACTCGATCTGGGTGCCCTTGCGCTTGCCGATGTGCAGCTCCATCACGCCGGTGGGCGTGGTCATCAGCGCTTCCAGCTCGTCGGTGACCCGGTCGCCGTCCATGACCGGACGCCACCAGCCCACCTCCCGGCCGGCCGGGCGGACCGGGCGGCTCTGCTCGTCGAGGATCCAGGCCCGGGACTCGTAGAACAGGAACGGCCGGCCGTCGTGGCTGATCCGGATCTCCTGGGCGAAGTCGAAGTCCTCGATGGTGGGAAACCCGCCGCGACCCCGCCCGCGCCACACCCCGATGTACGGCAGCAGGCCGTCCAGGCTCCGGTGCAGCTTCGGGCCGACGCGCAGGTCGTGGCTCTCCTCGTACGGGTACGGGTCGACCGGCGGCGCGTTCAGCCACGGGGGCTGGAGCGGGTTCTCGCTCACCATTTTCCTCTCGAGATGCGAACAGCGAGGTAGACCAGGCCACCGGCGAGCGCACCCAGGCCGGCGACCAGCAGGCTGACGAACCCGATCTCGGTAACCATCCCGGCCATCCTATGCTGGTCGTCATGGCCCGCACTCTGGTCGTCAAGGCCACCGCCGGCGCGGACGCCCCGGAGCGTTGCGCACAGGCCTTCACCGTCGCCGCCACCGCGGCCGCCGCCGGTGTCGACGTCTCACTCTGGCTCACCGGGGAGTCGACCTGGTTCGCGCTGCCCGGGCGCGCGCAGGAGTTCGAACTGCCGCACTCCGCGCCGCTGGGCGAGCTGCTGCACGTCATCCTGGCCACCGGCAAAGTGACCGCCTGCACCCAGTGCGCCGCCCGCCGCGACATCGGCCAGGACGACGTGATCCCCGGCGTACGGATCGCCGGGGCGGCGGTCTTCGTCGAGGAGGCGATGACCGAGGGCGCCCAGGCCCTGGTCTACTGAACCGTCCGGCCGCGCGGCGGATGTCCGTTCCGCGTGGACTGCCGATCCTGACCCGACATGTCCGACCGCTGCCTACGATTCGGATGTGGGTGAGGCGATCGAACGGTTCTTCGCGTCCCTGCCGGCGCGTGCCCCGGCGGTGCTGCGCGGTCCGATCCATGGCCACCTTCAGCTCGACCTGACCACCGGCAACCGCACCGAGCACTGGTTCCTGGTGATGGCGCCCGGGTCGATCCAGGTGAGCCGGGAGCAACTGCCGGCCGACGCCGTCTTCACCGTCAGCGCCGACCTGTTCGAGGGGCTGGTCACCGGCCGGGAGCAGGGCCTGGCGGCGGTGCTGCGCAACGAGGCCACGTTCAGCGGCAATGTGGTGCTGTTCCTGGTGTTCCGCCGGTTCTTCCCCGGTCCGCCCGGCGTCCGGGACCCCCGGGAGACCGCCCGCGAACACGTCCGGCGGTCGGGATGAAGGAACGCGTCAGCATCCTGGACGGCAACACGTTCCTGGTCAGCGACCGGCGCGGCGACATCGAGCCGTCGTTCGACTTCCCCACCGGGCTCTTCTCCTTCGACACCCGCTTCATCTCGACCTGGCTGCTCACCCTCAACGGGCAGCGGCTGCACGCGCTCTCGATCGACGACTCGCTGTCGTACCGGACCCGGTTCTTCCTGGTCCCCGGCGAGCCGACGCACTATCTGGACGCCAAGGTCTCGGTGATCCGCAGCCGGTCGATCGGCGGCAGCTTCGACGAGGAGCTGACCCTGCTCAACCACTCGGGGCAGGAGGTGGAGTTCGCCCTCCGGCTCGACATCGGCTCCGACTTCGCCGACCTGTTCGAGATCAAGCACAAGCGGGAGAAGAAGGGGCGCACCACGCCCACGGTCAGCGACCGTCAGCTGCGGCTCACCTACCGGCGGGAGGGGTTCCACCGGGAGGCGGTGGTGAAGAGCACCGCCGAGGCCGAGGTCGACCAGGCGGGGATGACCTTCCGGATCCGGGTCGGGCCGCACGGCGAGTGGACCAACCGGCTGCACGTGTCCACGATGATCTTCGGGGCCCGGGGGGAGGACTTCCGGGCCACCCTGCCGCTCGGCGGGCAGCGCACGGTGGCGGCCATCCACGCCGAGCAGAACGAGCTGATCGCGCGGGCCCCGAAGCTGGGCTGCGACTGCCAGCCGCTGGCCGGGGCGTACCGGCGCAGCCTCAACGACCTGGCCGCCCTCCGGTACGAGTCGATCACGCTGGGCGTACGGCTGCTCGCCGCCGGCCTGCCCTGGTTCATGACCCTGTTCGGGCGGGACAGCATCTTCACCTCGCTCCAGGTGCTGCCGTTCCTGCCGGAACTGGTCCCGCCGACCATCGCCATGCTGGCCGCTCTCCAGGGCAGCCGGCTGGACGACTTCCGGGACGAGGAGCCCGGCAAGATCCTGCACGAGCTGCGCTACGGCGAGACCGCCGGCTTCGAGGAGCAGCCGCACTCGCCGTACTACGGTTCGGCCGACACCACGGCGCTCTTCGTCGTCCTGCTCGACGAGTACGAGCGGTGGACCGGGGACGCGACGCTGGTCAAGCAGCTGGAGCAACCCACCCGGGCGGCGCTGGCCTGGCTCGACACGTACGGGGACCTGCTCGGCACCGGCTACGTCTGGTACATGACCCGCAACCCGGAGACCGGCCTGCAGAACCAGTGCTGGAAGGACTCCTGGGACTCGATCTCCTACTCCGACGGCCGGCTGCCGGAATTTCCCCGGGCCACCTGTGAACTCCAGGGCTACGCGTACGACGCCAAGCTGCGGGGCGCCCGGCTGGCCCGGACCTTCTGGAACGACCCGGCGTACGCCGACCGGCTGGAGCGCGAGGCGGCGGCGCTGAAGGAGCGGTTCAACCGGGACTTCTGGATCCCGGAGCGGGAGCACTACGCGCTCGCCCTGGACCCGGAGGGGCGGCACGTGGACGCCCTCTCCTCCAACATCGGCCACCTGCTCTGGAGCGGCATCGTCGACGAATCCCGGGCGGCGGCCGTCGCCGGACACCTGCTCGGGCCGCGGCTCTTCTCCGGCTGGGGCGTGCGGACCCTCGCCGACGACCAGGGCCGGTACAACCCGGTCGGCTACCACGTCGGCACGGTCTGGCCGTTCGACAACTCGATCATCGCGTGGGGCCTGTGGAAGTACGGCTTCCGGGACGAGGCCGGCCAGATCTGCGACGCGATGCTCAGCGCGTCCCGCTTCTTCGGCGGGCGGCTCCCCGAGGCGTTCGCCGGCTACGAGCGGGACCTCACCGACTACCCGGTGCAGTATCCGACCGCGTGCAGCCCGCAGGCCTGGTCGGCCGGCACCCCGCTGCTGCTGCTGCGGGTGATGCTCGGCCTGGAGCCGCAGGGCGAGCACCTGATCATCGACCCGGCCGTCCCCGGCGGGATGGGCCGGGTGGAGCTGCTCGACATCCCCGGCCGGTGGGGCCGGGTGGACGCCCTGGGCCGCAGCCGCTCGCCGCACGAACACCAGCCCGGGCACTGACCGTCGACCCGGTCCGCCGGAAGACGCGCGGTCGCCCGGCCGGCCGCCGGGACGTCAGCCGGCGCAGCCGGTGGAGGCCGCCAGCCGGAGCTGGTCGCCGGTGGCGTCGGCCAGCACGACGACGGATCCGCTGCGGTAGGCGTATTCCTCGGGGCGGTCGACCACCGCGGCGCCGAGCGGCTTCAGCGCGGCCAGCGACACCGGCTCCGCGCCGGCGGCGACGCGGACCGTCCGGGCGACCCCGCCCGCCGGGCACGGGGCGACGAGATGCTCGGGGCCCGGTGGGGCCGGCCGGCCCAGGGCCCGCAGCGCCCCGTCGAGTTCCGACCCCAGGGGGTACCCCGGCAGCAGGTGGGCGTCGACGACGGTGGTGTCGAGCGGGCGGCAGCCGGTGTCCACCGAGAAGCGGACCCGGCCGTCGGCCACCGCCCGGCCGTCGACCGCGACGAACTCCCCCGCGTCGGCTCGCAGCCGGGGGCTGCCAGCCTCCATGGCCACTCCGGCCCGCCAGTCGGCGGGGAGCCGCCGCGCCACGCGCTCCAGCACCTCGCGCTCCCCACCGGCGGGCACCAGCACGTCCACCCCCCGGGTGAGCGACGCACCGTCGGCCAGCGGGGTGACGCGGCAGCCCCGCTCGACGACGGGCGGCGTGAACGCCCAGGCGGCGTCGTCGAGGGCGGCCACCAGGTGGCCCGCCGCCCGAGTCGCCACCGGCACCGCCTCGCCCAGGGTGCGCTGCTCCTTCACGGTCGGCGGGTCGTGCCGCACCGACCACCAGGTCAGCCCGGCGAGCAGCACCGCCCACGCCACCGTGGCGGCCACCAGCCAGCGCAGCCGACGCCGGCCGCGGCTCGGCTGGTCGGGGCGGGTCGGCGGGGCGTATCCCGCCTGGACGGCACCAGTCACCGGGCCATGGTGTCACGCGGCGGCGACCGGTCGGGCCGCGCCTCGGCGCACCGCTGGTCGGGCCGGCGCGACCGCGGGCCGAAGCACGCTGCCGCGGCGGGCGTGCCGGCTCCGGAACGGCCCGTGGCCCGCCGCCCCGGATGGAGCGGCGGGCCACGATCAGAGCGTGGGTCAGGCGGCGACCGTGACGGTCACCTCGTTGATCCCGCGGGCGGCGGCGACGGCGGTGTCGCCGTTGCCGTGCCGGGAGAGCGCCCGCAGGGTCCAGTTGCCCGGCGCGGCGAAGAACCGGAACTGGCCGGCCGGGGAGGTCACCACCTCGGCGGTGAACTCGCCCGTCGAGTCGAGCAGCCGCACGTAGGCGCCCGGCACGGCCTCGCCGGACTCGGCCTTGACCAGGCCGGTGATGACAGTTTCCTTCTCCAGGTCCAGGCTGGCCGGGAGGGGGGCGGCCTGGTCCGGGGCGGCGCAGCCGGCGGCGGTGGGAGCAGTCATGGGATCACGCCTCCCCGGGCTCGTCGCCGAGTGCGACCGGAACGCCGACCAGCGAGCCGTACTCGGTCCAGGAGCCGTCGTAGTTCTTCACGTTGCGGTGGCCGAGCAGCTCCTGGAGGACGAACCAGGTGTGCGAGGAGCGCTCGCCGATCCGGCAGTAGGCGATGGTCTCCTTGCTGTCGTCCAGCCCGGCGTCGGCGTAGATCTTGCGCAGCTCGTCGTCGGACTTGAACGTGCCGTCCTCGTTGGCCGCCTTGGACCACGGGACGCTGATCGCGGTCGGCACGTGGCCGGCACGCTGGGCCTGCTCCTGCGGGAGGTGGGCCGGGGCGAGCAGCCGGCCGGCGTACTCGTCGGGGCTGCGCACGTCGACCAGGTTCTTGGCGCCGATCGCGGCGACCACCTCGTCGCGGAAGGCACGGATCGAGGTGTCCGGCTCCTGCGCGACGTACTGCGTCGCCGGGCGCTCCACCTTGTCGGTGACCAGCGGCCGGGCGTCCAGCTCCCACTTCTTGCGACCGCCGTCGAGCAGCTTGACGTCGCGGTGGCCGTAGAGCTTGAAGTACCAGTACGCGTAGGCGGCGAACCAGTTGTTGTTGCCGCCGTAGAGGATCACGGTGTCGTCGTTGCCGATGCCCCGCGCCGAGAGCAGCGCCGCGAACTGGGCCTGGTTGACGAAGTCCCGGCGCACCGGGTCCTGGAGGTCGGTACGCCAGTCGAGCTTGACGGCGCCCGCGATGTGGCCGGTGTCGTAGGCCGAGGTGTCCTCGTCGACCTCGACGAAGACGACGCCCGGGGCGTCGATGTTCTTCTCGGCCCACTCGGCCGAGACGAGTGCGGTGTCGCGACTCATCAGATCACTCCCTGTGAGGATGGATGGTGAGCCAGCGCGCGGAGATCGAAGTCGGTGATTGTCGCACCACGCGCGGGACCCAGAGCTAGGAACGGATCACGGGTACGTGCGACGGCGCCGCTGCCGGGCGATCAGGGGGAAAACCGGAGGGTACGCGGACCCTGCGTGCCGGTGGCCGCTAGGCGGCCGAGGACAGCCCCGCCGTCAGATGACGGGGCGACACAGGCAGGTGGCCACGCGGCACAGGTCGACCGCGCGCCGTTTGGTGAGGAGCGTCCCCATGGGGAGGGACACTACCAGCCGGCCGGGCCGGCGCCACCGGGCCGACCAGCATCCGGGACACCGCCGGGGTGGCGGGCCGGCCTCAACCGGCGGAGTTGATCGGCACGTTCCGCGCGTCGGCGGTGACCACCAGGCCCTCCGGCTGCGGCTCCACCTTGCGCACGTTGAGCTGGAACGGCAGCTCCGGCAGGGGCACGTCGATGGAGATGCCCCGGGCGTAGTTGGCCAGCAGCGTCTTCGCGAGCGGCAGGTTGGGCAGGCCCTCGGCGGTCAGGTCGTTGAAGCGCAGCGCCACCTTGCCGTTGGCGACCGTCACGTCGGCGGTGCCGTTGACGGTGAGCTTGGCGCCGAGGATGTCCACCGGCGCGGTGACCGCGAGCTTGCCGTTCCGCTCGCCCAGGGTGAGCCCGGGCCGGTCGAGCAGCTTCGCCAGGCTGTCGTAGGTCACGGTGCCCCGGCCGTCGACGCTCTCGGCCACCACGTCGCCCTGTCCGGAGCGGAGGGTGTCCAGCGACGCCTTGACGTTGCGGGCGTCCACGTCCAGCCGCGGCACGTTCACCGCGTCGCCCTGCACGTTGCCGCGCACGTCGGTCAGCACGATCGAGATGTGCTCGTACTTGCCGGCGAGCACCTGGGTGAGGAACGGGAAGCCGCCCACCTCGACCTGGGGCGCCGCGGACTGCGCGTCCTGCTTGGCGACCTCCTGCTTCACCTGGTCGGCGATGGCCCGCTCGGCGACACCGGCGGCCACCCGGTCGGCGACGACCAGGAGCCCGGCCAGGACCAGCAGCAGGACGACGAAACCGACCAGCACCTTCCGGCCCCGCCGCCGGGGCCGGCCCTCGTTCGCCGGGTACGCCTCTGCCACGCCGCCTCCTGCCCTCGCGCCGAACACCGCGTCTCGCGGCGCAACCGTACTTACCCGACGCGCCGTTTCCCCAACCGCGCGCTCAGAGGAACAGCACGCACATGGCGTACGCGGCCGGCGCGGCGAGCGCGAAGCCGCCCAGCGGGCCCTGCATGTGCCGCGCCACCCACATGGTGGGCGGCTCCCCGGCCATCAGCCGGCCCGCCTCGGCGTAGCCGACGGCGAGGTCGGCCAGCACGGCCGTGCCCGCGGTGACCAGGCCGACCAGCGCGGCGCTGGTCGGGGTGAAGCCGACCAGGTAGCTGCCGAGCACGGCGCTGGTCAGGGTGCCGAGCATGGCGCCGGCGACCACGCCGGCGGCGCCGCGGGGCACCTGCGGGGCGAGCCGGGGCCAGGGGGCCACCGCGTCGGTCAGCCGGGCCACCAGCAGGGCCACCCCGGTGGCGGTGAGGCAGACGGTGATCGCCTGGGTGCCCTTCGGGATCCGGCTGAGCACGATCAGCGTGGCGAACGCGACCACCCCCACCACGATCAGCAGGGTGCTGCCCAGCGAGTCGGTCACCCGGACCCGGTCGACCCGGCGGACGAGCTGGCCGAGCACGCCGAGCACGAAACCGGCGGCGGCCGCGTAGCCGAGGGGGGCCAGGCCGGCGATGTCGGACTGCACGGCCGCGGCGTCGGCGATCCCGGCCGCACCGGCGCTGACCAGCGCGACGACCAGCAGCGCGGGCGGGCGCATGGCCATCGTCCAGGCCAGCACGAAGAGCAGCTGGACGCCGAAGATGATGAACGCGAAGGGCAGCCGGTGCCCCGGGCCGGCGGTCTGCGCGCCGAGCACCAGGCCCACGCCGAGCAGCGCGGCGAAGCCCGCGACGGTCGCTGCGAGCGGGCGGCGCACCGGGACCGGCGGCACCTCCTCCTCGGGCGCCTCGTCGGACTCGTCGTCCGGGCGCCGGCCCGGCCCGCCCTTGCGGAGCCGGCGGGGGCCCTTCCGCTCCCGCCCGTCGTCGTCGGCCGGGCCGGTTCGCGGGGCCGGCGGGTAGCCGCGGGCGGGGCCGGCGGGCCCGCGGGCCGCGTCGTCGGACCACGGGTCACGGCCGGTGTCGGGCGAGGTCGAGGGAAACACGCCCCGATCGTGCCAGACCGGGCCGGCCCGGCCGAGTCACGGTTTCGGCAACGTTAAAACCTGAGCCGCGATCAGGGGCAGATCCGACAAACAGGAAAGGGCACAGAGGTGACGGCCGGGCCATCGGTTACGCTCAAGCCGTTACCCGCCCGTCAGCGACGCCGGGACCCACGCAAATTCTCAGCGCCACCCTCTCGGGAGTGCCGCTGGTCGCGCGCGGCCGCAGAGCCGCCGGGACGGAGGTGATCGTGTGGAGCTCCTGCTGCTGGTGACCGCGCGCGCAGGTGAACCATCGGCGGTGCTGCCGGCGCTCGACCTGCTGCCGCACTCGGTCCGCACCGCGCCGCGCGACGTGCGCACGCTGGTCTCCGGCCCGACCCCGGACGCCGTCCTGGTGGACGCCCGCGCCGAACTGAGCGAGGCCCGCGCCACCTGCCGGATGCTGCACGCCACCGGGCTGGGTGTGCCGCTGGTCGCGGTCGTCACCGAGGCCGGGCTGATCGCGCTGAACGCCGACTGGGGCGTTGACGACGTGATCCTGGCCGGGGCGGGGCCGGCCGAGGTGGAGGCCCGGCTGCGGCTCGCGGTCGGCCGGCTGAGCAACGCGACGGCGGGTGCCGGCGGCTCGATCCGGGCCGGCGAGCTGACCATCGACCCGGACACCTACGCGGCCAAGCTGAAGGGCCGCCCGCTCGACCTCACCTACAAGGAGTTCGAGCTGCTCAAGTTCCTCGCCCAGCACCCGGGCCGGGTGTTCACCCGGGACCAGTTGCTCCGCGAGGTCTGGGGCTATGACTACTTCGGCGGCACCCGCACGGTCGACGTGCACGTCCGCCGGCTGCGCGCCAAGCTCGGCTCGGAGTACGAGTCGATGATCGGCACGGTGCGCCAGGTGGGTTACAAGTTCGTGGTGCCGCCGTCCCGCTCGTTGCCGGAGTCGGAGCCCGCCCCGCTGCCCGTCTGACGGAGGTCCCCGACCCTCCCCCATCGGGGGGCCTTCCGCCGTTATGCCCCTTTTGCCCGCCCAGTCAGACCTACTCTGACTGCCGGATCTGCCGGGCGAAGGGGGCGACGGTGCGTGTGGTGACCACGGAGGCGACGAACGGTCGGGCCCGCTGATGTCGGCCTCGACGCTCCGCGCGGCCGGGATGGTGACGCTGGTGCTGGCCGCGCTGCTCGGCTCGGCCTACGCGCTCGGGCGCAGCCTGGTGCCCGATCAGCCGCACCGGGGCACGGGCGTGGCGGCGAGCGTCCGCGCCCCGCACTACGGCGATCAGCCGCCCAGCACCGACTTCCCCGGCCCGCCGGGCGGCGGTTACGGCGGGCCGAGCCCGGACGCCAGCCCGAGCGCGCCGGACCACACCCCCAAGGCCGACGACAGCGAGGGCCCGTACGGCGCCGAGGTCAGCACCGGCTCGGCCCGGATCGCGCTGACCTTCGACGACGGACCCGACCCACACTGGACGCCGCAGGTGCTCGCCCTGCTCAAGGAGTACGGCGTGAAGGCCACCTTCTGCGTGGTCGGCGAGAACGCGGAGAGCCACCCGGACCTGGTCCGGTCGATCGTGGCCGACGGGCACACCGTCTGCAACCACTCCTGGAACCACGACATCGCCCTGGGCAAGCGCTCGCCGGGCGCGATCCGGGACGACCTGCTGCGCACCAACGACGCGATCCGGGCGGCGGCCCCGGACGCGCGGATCGCATACTTCCGGCAGCCGGGCGGGGCCTGGACGTACCCGGTGGTGTCGGTCAGCGAGGAGATGGGCATGACGCCGCTGCACTGGGCGGTGGACCCGGCGGACTGGCAGGCGCCCGGCGCCGCCCGGATCGCCGAGACCGTGCTGGCGCAGACCAGGCCGGGCTCGATCGTGCTCCTGCACGACGCGGGCGGGGACCGCTCCGGCACGGTCGAGGCGTTGCAGCACCTGCTCCCCGAGCTGCTGAGCCGCTTCCAGCTCGAGGCGCTGCCCACCGGCACCACGTGATCACCGCCACCGTCCGGTGCCCGCGTCCGGCATGATCGGCGGCCCGCCGGCCGCTACGGTGGCGGGATGAGCAGCACCGCGCCGACCGCCGACCGTGTCGCCCGCGCCGACCGGCTGGCGCCGGTCGAGGTCGCCGAGGTGCTGGCGCTGGCCCGCGTCGCCGGCGACGCGGACGGCGCGGACCCGCTCGACGAGCACGTGCTGCTCCGGCTGCGCGACCCGCAGGCGCCCGCCGTGCACCTCACCGCCAGGGCCCCCGACGACACCCTGAGCGGGTACGCCCACCTCGACACCACCGACCCCGCGGACGGGATCGGGGTGGAGCTGGTGGTGCATCCGGCGTACCGGCGGCGCGGCACCGGCCGGGCCCTCGTCCGGGGCGTGCTGGCCGCCGCCGCCGGGCCGCTGCGGGCCTGGGCGCACGGCGACCACCCGTCGGCCGCCGCCCTCGCGGTCGACCTGGGCTTCACCCGAGCCCGGGTGCTCTGGCAACTGCGCCGCCCGCTGACCGCCGCCCTGCCCGAGCCCACCCTGCCCGACGGGGTACGGCTGCGCGCGTTCCGCCCCGGCCAGGACGACGACGCCTGGCTGGCGGTCAACAACGCCGCCTTCGCCCACCACCCCGAGCAGGGCCGATGGACCGCCGCCGACCTGCGGGTACGCCTCGCCGAGCCGTGGTTCGACCCGGCCGGCTTCCTGCTCGCGGAGGACTCGGCCACCGGCCGGCTGCTCGGCTTCCACTGGACCAAGGTGCACGAGCGCCCGGGCTCGGCCCGGATCGGCGAGGTCTACGTGCTCGGCGTGGACCCGTCCGCGCACCGCGGGGGCCTCGGCCGGGCGCTCACCACCGCCGGCCTGGCCTACCTGCGGGACCAGCGCGGGCTGGACCGGGTGATGCTCTACGTGGACGACTCCAACGCCGCCGCGGTGGCCCTCTACGAGCGGCTCGGCTTCGCCCGCTGGTCGGGACACGTCAACTACCACCTCGGCTGACGGCTCGACGCCACCTTCTCCGCCCCCTCGGGTAAGCGGTCACGGCCGCGTCACGTGGTGGACTCGGCCGGATAACGGCTGCCCGGAAAAATCGTACTATTAGCGATAGTGGGCCGCGAGTTCACGAATTGGACAACCGGCCCTCAGGCTACGGCCACCCGGCCTGCCGCGCCTGTTCATCTTCCGTTCACTTCCGACCGGCAAACCGTCTACCTGGCACTTCTACCTTTCCTTTCAGCCGGTCAGCGCCGGCGCCCGGGAGACCGGGCGACCTGACAAAGACGTGAAGGGAACCCCTCAGGTGAAGCTCCAGCGGCACGGCGCCATTGCCTGCCTCGCTCTTACCGCGGTGCTCGGTCTCAGCGCCTGTGGCTCGGACAACAACGAGCCGACCGGCACCTCCGCCTCCGGCTCCGCTGCCGCCGTCGACTGCGGCAAGGGCACGCTGAACGCGCAGGGCTCCTCCGCGCAGAAGAACGCCATGGCCGAGTGGATCAAGGCGTACCAGCAGAAGTGCGCCGGCACCACGATCAACTACGAGCCCACCGGCTCGGGCGCCGGCATCCAGGCCTTCATCGCCGGCACCGCCGACTTCGCCGGCTCCGACTCCGCGCTCAAGCCGGAGGAGCAGCCGCAGGCGGACGCCAAGTGCGCCGGCGGCCAGGCCCTCAACCTGCCGATGGTCATCGGCCCGGTGGCGATCGTCTACAACGTCAGCGGCGCGGACAACCTCCAGTTCAGCCCGGCCACCCTGGCGAAGATCTTCGCCGGCAAGGTGACCAAGTGGGACGACGCGGCGATCAAGGCCGACAACCCGGACGCCAAGCTTCCGTCGACCGCGATCCAGGCGGTGCACCGCTCCGACGAGTCGGGCACCACCGACAACTTCACCAAGTACCTGTCGAAGACCGCCGAGTCCGACTGGACCTTCAGCAACGCCAAGGCCTGGAAGGCCCCGGGCGGCGTCGGCGCGGCCAAGTCCGACGGCGTGGCCGCCAAGGTCAAGAGCACCGACGGCACCATCAGCTACGTCGAGTGGTCGTACGCCGAGAACGGCGGCCTGAAGATGGCCAAGGTCAAGAACGGTGCCGGTGAGTTCACCGAGCTGACCGGTGAGTCGGCCGGCAAGACCATCGCCGGGGCCAAGTTCGAGGGCCAGGGCAACGACCTCAAGATGTCGATCGACTACAACACCACGGAGGCCGGGGCGTACCCGATCGTCCTGGCGACCTACGAGATCGTCTGCAGCAAGGGCCTCGCCGCCGACAAGCTGCCCCTGGTCAAGGGCCTGCTGAGCCACGCCGCCAGCGCCGAGGGCCAGCAGGAGCTGGTCGAGCTGGGCTACGCCCCGCTGCCCGAGACCGTCCGCGCCAAGGTCGAGACCGCGGTCAAGAGCCTCTCCTGACCCGCTGACCGACACACCTCCACTACCCCGAAGCGAGCGAGCAGATGGGTGACACCCCTCACCGCTCGGCGCACGCCGGCACCGGCGGGACCCACGTGGCCACGAGCCACGAGTGGCCCGCCGGTGCCTCGGCGCGTGTGGCCGAGCCCTCCGGCATCCCTGGCATGCCCGAAAACGGACTGGGGGGCGGCGGCGGGCTGCCCCGGGCCCGGGCCTTCGGCGCGGAACGGGCGTTCCGCGGCCTGACCCTGGCGGCCGGCACCACCGTCCTGGTGGTCATCGCGGCCATCGCGATCTTCCTGATCGCCAAGGCCGTGCCGGCCCTGCGGGCGAACAGCGAGTCCTTCTGGACCTTCGAGGGCTGGTTCCCGAACGACGACCCGCCGAAGTTCGGCATCGGCGCGCTCGCCTTCGGCACCGTCCTGAGCTCGCTGCTGGCGCTGCTCATCGCGGTGCCGGTCGCGCTGGGCATCGCCCTCTACCTGTCGCACTACGCGCCGCGCCGGCTGGGCAACGCCCTCGGCTTCCTGATCGACCTGCTGGCCGCCGTGCCGAGCGTGGTCTTCGGGCTCTGGGGCCGGGACTACTTCGCCCAGCCGGTCGCCGACCTGTCGGCCTGGCTGAACCGGTACTTCGGCTGGATCCCGATCTTCGGCGAGGGCCCGTACGGGAACTCGATCCTGCTCGGCTCGGTGGTGCTGGCGATCATGGTGCTGCCGATCGTCACCTCGCTCTCCCGCGAGGTGTTCCGGCAGACCCCGACCGCCAACGAGGAGGCCGCCCTCGCGCTGGGCGCCACCCGCTGGGAGATGGTCCGCACCGCCGTCCTGCCCTACGGCCGGCCGGGCGTGATCGCCGCCGTGATGCTGGGCCTGGGCCGGGCGCTCGGCGAGACCATCGCCCTGGCGCTGACCCTCGGCTCCACGTACGCCATCTCGTTCAACGTCCTGCAGAGCGGTGGCAACTCGATCGCCGCGAACATCGCGAACCGGTTCGCCGAGGCGAACGACACCGGCCGGGGCGCGCTCATCGCCTCCGGCCTCGTGCTCTTCGCGATCACGCTGATCGTCAACATCACCGCCCGGGCGATCATCTACCGCCGCCGCGAGTTCACGGAGTCTGCGGCGTGAGCGCGAGGAGTGAGCCGGGGTTGCGAGCCCCGCAGTCGCGAACTGAAGGAAGCCCAGCATGACCTCCACCGTCACCTCCCACCGCCCGCAGCCACCGGCCCAGCCGGTCACGCTGCGGGCCAAGCGGCTTCCCGCGTACGCCGCGCCCCTCGTCGCCGTCGTGGCCCTGCTGGCCTCGGCCGGCATCGTGTACGGCGCCGGCATCGGCGGCCCGGTCCTGGTCGTGGTCGTCGGCGCGCTGCTCTACCTGGCCGGGCTCTTCGCCGCCGCGAACGCGGTGGAGGGCCGCCGGGCCGCCCGCAACCGGACCTGGAGCGCACTCATCCACTCCGCCTTCGTGCTGGCGGTGCTGCCGCTGGCCTCGGTGGTGTGGACCCTGGTCAGCAAGGGCGCCGAGCGGCTGGACGGCAACTTCTTCGGCACCTCGATGAACAACATCGGGGCCCGGGACGCCAACGGCGGCGCCTACCACGCAATCGTGGGCACCCTGGAGCAGGTCGGCATCGCCACGCTGATCACCGTCCCGCTCGGCGTGCTCTGCGCGATCTACGTGGTCGAGTACGGCCGGGGCCGGTTCGCCTTCACCATCCGCTTCTTCGTGGACGTGATGACCGGCATCCCGTCGATCGTGACCGGCCTGTTCGTACTGGCCTTCTGGGTGCTGATCGTCTCGCCGTGGTTCAACGACGGCCGGCCGGGCTTCTCCGGCTTCGCCGCCGCGCTGGCGCTGAGCGTGCTCATGCTCCCCACCGTGGTCCGCTCCACCGAGGAGATGCTCCGCCTCGTGCCGGCCCCGCTGCGCGAGGGCGCGTACGCCCTCGGCGTGCCGAAGTGGAAGACCATCCTGCGGGTCGTGCTGCCGACCGCGCTGCCCGGCATCGTCACCGGCATCATGCTCGCCATCGCGCGGGCGGCCGGCGAGACCGCGCCGGTGCTGCTCGTGGCCGGCGGCGGCGCCGCGATCAACTTCAACCCGTTCGAGAACAACCAGTCGTCGCTGGCTCTCTTCGTCTACCAGCAGGCCGGCGAGGCCTCGAAGTACTCGCCGGCGCGGGCGTGGACCGCGGCGCTGACCCTGGTCGCCCTCGTCCTCATCCTGACCGTCGCGGCGAAGTTGCTGGCCCGTCGCAACCGGCTCGGCCGATGAACCCCGGAGGTACCACCACCATGGCCAAGCGCATCGAAGCCACCGACGTCACCGCCTACTACGGCGGGTTCAAGGCGATCGAGAACATCAGCCTCACCGTCGAGCCGAAGACGGTGACCGCCCTGATCGGCCCGTCCGGCTGCGGCAAGTCCACCTTCCTGCGGTCGATCAACCGGATGCACGAGGTGCTCCCGGGGGCCCGGGTCGAGGGCAGCCTGACCATCGACAATCAGGACATCTACGACCGGGACGTCGACGTCACCGCGGTCCGCCGGATGATCGGCATGGTCTTCCAGCGGCCGAACCCGTTCCCCACCATGAGCATCTTCGAGAACGTGGTGGCCGGTCTGCGGCTCAACGGCGTCCGGCGCAAGTCGATCCTGGAGGAGGCGGCCGAGAAGGCGCTCCGCTCGGCGAACCTCTGGGACGAGGTGAAGGACCGGCTCGGCAAGCCCGGCGCCGGCCTCTCCGGCGGTCAGCAGCAGCGGCTCTGCATCGCCCGGACCATCGCGGTCGAGCCGCAGGTGGTGCTCATGGACGAGCCCTGCTCGGCGCTCGACCCGATCTCCACGCTGGCCATCGAGGACCTGATGTTCCAGCTCAAGGACAAGTTCACCATCATCATCGTCACGCACAACATGCAGCAGGCCGCCCGGGTGTCGGACCGGACCGCCTTCTTCTCCATCGAGAAGACCGGCGACCCGGGCCGGCTCATCGAGTACGACAACACCCAGAAGATCTTCAGCAACCCGAGCCAGAAGAAGACCGAGGACTACATCACCGGCCGCTTCGGCTGAGCCGCTGACAACCCGGTCCGCGAGGGCCCCGGTCGATCCCGACCGGGGCCCTCGGCGTGTCCGGCGCACCGGCTCCGCTCAGCGCAGCGCGGCGAAGAACCGCCGCAGGTCCGCCGCCAGCAGGTCAGGCACCTGGTGGGCCGCGAAGTGCCCGCCCCGGTCGTAGGTGTGCCAGGAGACGATGTTCTTGTGGTCGCGCTCGGCGAGCGTGCGGATCGACTGGAAGTCCCAGGCGAAGTTGGCCAGGCCGAGCGGCACCGTGGTCGGCTCCGGCGCGGTCGCGCCCCGGCCGTTGACCTTCTGCGTCGGGTGCACCACCTCGGCGTCCTCGTAGTAGTAGCGGGCCGCGGACGCGGCGGTGTTGGTCAGCCAGTAGATGGTCGTGTTGGTGAGCACGTGGTCGACGTCGAGCTGATCCCCCATGAGCTGGCCCAGCCAGCCGAGCAGGCCCACGGGCGAGTCGGCCAGCGCGTGCGCGACGTTCTGCGGCTCGGTCGAGTGCAGCTTGTCGTAGCCGCCGCGCCGCTGCACGAACCAGTCGGCGAACGCCACCTTGCCCCGCTCCTCCTCGGTGAGCGCCGCCAACTCGGCGGGGTCACCGGAGGGCAGGGAGAAGACCTGCGTGACGTGCACCCCGAGCACGTGCTCCGGGTCGGCCCGGCCCACCTCGGGGGAGACGAACGCGCCGAGGTCGTTGCCGGCCGTGCCGTAGCGCTCGTAGCCGAGGCGGCGCATCAGCTCGGCCCAGGCGCGGGCCACCCGGAAACGGTTCCAGCCACGCTCCCGGGTCGGCCCGGAGAAGCCGAAGCCGGGCACCGACGGGATCACCAGGTGGAAGGCGTCGGACGGGTCACCGCCGTGCGCCCGCGGGTCGGTCAGCGGACCGATCACGTCCAGCCACTCGGCGACCGTGCCGGGCCAGCCGTGGGTGAGGATCAGCGGCGTGGCGTCCGGCTCCGGCGAGCGGACGTGCAGGAAGTGGATGCGCTGCCCGTCGATCTCGGTGGTGAACTGCGGGTACGCGTTGAGCCGCGCCTCCCACTCCCGCCAGTCGTACGCCGTGCGCCAGCGCTCGGCCAGCCGCCGCACCCAGCTCAGCGGGACGCCGTACTCCCAGCCGGGCGGGATCGGGCCGGCGGGCGCGGCCGGGTCGGGGTCGGCGGGCAGTTCCTCGGCCCAGCGGGTCCGGGCCAGCCGGTCGGCGAGGTCGTCCAGGTCGGCCTGCGGGACGTCGATACGGAACGGGACGATCGCGGTGTTCTCAGCCATGCTCATGAGCGTAGAGATTGATTAGGAACACTTCGTTCCTAATGGCCTGGCAGAATCCGCAGGATGTTGGAGACCTCGGCGCGGCTGCTGCGCCTGCTGTCGCTGTTGCAGACCCCGCGCGACTGGACCGGCGCCGAACTCGCCGAGCGCCTGGCGG
Source organism: Micromonospora sp. NPDC004540 (assembly GCF_040610095.1). NCBI lineage: Bacteria > Bacillati > Actinomycetota > Actinomycetes > Micromonosporales > Micromonosporaceae > Micromonospora > Micromonospora sp. NPDC004540. The sequence goes on along the minus strand of NZ_JBEXLR010000010.1, from coordinate 51,214 downwards.
TGAGCACCCGGACCGTGCGCAACGACGTGGAGCGGCTGCGTGCGCTCGGCTACCCGGTGCACGGCACCCGGGGCGCCGTGGGCGGCTACCGGCTCGGCGCCGGGGCGGCCCTGCCCCCGCTGCTCCTCGACGACGAGGAGGCGGTGGCGGTGGCCGTCGGGCTGCGGACCGCCGCCGGCGGAAGCGTCGCCGGCATCGAGGAGACCTCGCTGCGCGCGCTGGCCAAGCTGGAGCAGGTGCTGCCCCACCGGCTGCGCCGCCGGGTCACCGCCCTGCACACGCACACCGTCCGGGTGCCGCACGACCAGCCCGGCCCGACCGTGGACGCCGAGACGCTCAGCGTGATCGGGGCCGCCTGCCGGGACCGGGAACGGCTGCGGTTCGACTACGTCCGGCACGACGGGACCGCCGACCGGCGGGACGTCGAGCCGTACCGGCTGGTCAACTGGGGGCGACGCTGGTACCTGGTGGCCTTCGACCCGGCCCGGGACGACTGGCGCACCTTCCGGGTGGACCGGATCAGTCCGCGTACCCCGACCGGCCCCCGGTTCGCGGCCCGCGACCTGCCCGGGGACGTGGTGGACCGGGTCCGGCACGGCGTCTCCTCGGCCGCCTGGCGGCACCGGGCCCGGGTCCGCGTGCACGCCCCCGCCGAGGTGGTGGCCGACCGGATCAACCCGGCCGTCGGCACCGTCGAGCCGGCCGGCGACGCGACCTGCCTCCTGCACACCGGCGCCGACCGGCTGGAGACCATAGCGGTCTGGCTCGGCCTGCTCGACCTCGACTTCACCGTCGAGGACCCGCCCGAACTGGCCGACCTGCTGCGCACCCTCGCGGCCCGCTACCTCCGCGCCGCCGGCTGAGGTCAGGAGAGGCGGAAGCGCGGGTCGTCGGCGTCGGAGAGGTCGAGGTGCGGGGTGACCGGCGTGCCGGGGTCGCGTTCCGCCGCCGCGCGGGCCACGCCGGCCAGGTCGCCAGCGGCGGCGACCTCGGCGAGGGTGACCAGGGTGGGCGGGAGCATGGTCAGCTCGCCGGCCTCCGCCCGGGCCAGGGCGTCCGCCGGGCGCAGCCACAGCGTGTGGTCGGCCTCGCCGGAGACGTCCCGGGTCCGCTGCCCCTCCGGCAGCAGGGCGACGAAGAAGTACGTGTCGAAGCGGCGCGGCTCGAACTCCGGGGTGATCCACCGGCTCCACGGCAGCAGCAGGTCGGACCGGAGGGTGAGCCCCTGCCCGGCCAGCAGGTCGGCGAAGCCGGTCCGCCGGGCCACCAGGTCCTGCCGGGCCGCCTCCCAGTCGTCGCCGCTCACGTCGCCCACCACGGTCCCGCCGTCCGGGCCGGCCAGCAGCACGCCCGCCTCCTCGAAGACCTCACGAGCGGCGGCGCAGACCACCGCCTGGGCGGCGTCGGGGGCGAGCCGGAGCCGCTCCCCCCAGCCGGCCGGCGTCGGGCCGGCCCAGTCCAGGTGGGCCTGCGAGTCGGAGCGGTCCACGCCGCCGCCGGGGAAGGCGTACATCCCGCCGAAGGTCATCGCGGCCACCCGGCGGATCAGGTACACCTCGAAGTCGGCGCCGGCCGGACGGAGCAGCAGCACGGTGGCGGCGACCCGGGGCACGGCCGGCACGCCGCCCTCGGCGCGGAACCGGCGGGCGTGCTCCACCAGGGCGGGGGGTGCGGCGAAGCCGTCGATCGTCATGACCCGAGCCTAGTTCCCGACGGCTGGACCGCTTCCCCGGCGGCTCGGCGCGAGGCGCCCGGGCGCTGTCCACGCGGCCGGGACGCCTTCGGCCGATCGAGCGGGTTCCGAGTGGAACAGGTGTGTCCGTCCGGGCAGCAGGAGCGGGGTGACCAGCAGGAGAACGCCGGAGGTGGTGATCGCGGCGAGGGGGCTGGTGAGTGTGGCGAGGAGGCCCCAGATCACCATGAGGGTGGCCTGCACGAGTTTGCTACTGACACTCCAGGTGGTGAGGACCTGGGCGGCATGGTCCGCGGGAGTCCGTTGCAGGCGTTCGGTGGCGTAGATCGGGTTGAAGATGGCCATGCAGGTGATCAGCAGCCCCTCGACGACGATGACGGTGAGGAGCCCGGTGATGCCGGGCTGGGTGAACGCGAGACCGAGCGGGAAGAGCGATCGCAGCCAGCCGGAGACGGTCAGGACCCGGTGCCGGCCGTGACGCCGCACGAGGCGCGCGGAGAGGCGGGCACCCACGAAGCCGCCGAGTGCCGGGATGCCGAAGGCGAGACCGTACTGCCAGGCCGGGAAGTGGTATTCGCCCAGCAGGAGGACGGCCAGCGGTGGGACGGTGGCCATGATCAGGCCGCCGACCAGGATCGAGTTGAGGAACAGGCACCGTAGTGCGCGGTCGTGGCGGATGAACCGCCAACCTCCGAGGAGGTCGGCTCCGCGCAACGTGCTGGCCGGTTCGCGGGGCGCCGCGACGTCGCCGCCGCGGATGCGGAGGACCCCGAGCGCGGACAGCAGGTAGCTGAAGGCGTCGACCATGATGGTGACGACCGGGCCGAGCAGCCCGATGAGCGCGCCGCCGAGCGGCGGGCCGGCCGCGGTCGCCACCCAGCTCGTGCCCTCGAATCTCGCGTTCGCGACCAGGAGCTGATCACCGCGGACGAGGTGTTTCAGGTACGCGCCGGATGCGGCGGTGAAGGCGATGCTCGCAGTTCCGGAGATGACCGAGACCACCAGCAGCTGGCCGTAGGACAGCAGGCCGAGGAAGTACGCGACCGGAACACTCGCCATCGCGAGGAACCGGGCCAGGTCCATCGCGATCATCACCGGACGCTTGGACCGGTGCTCGACCCACGGCCCGAGCGGGAACGCGATGATCGCCGCGACGGCAAGCCCGGCCGCCTCCAGAAGCGAGACCGCGAATGCCGACGAGTGCAGCACCCGGACCGCGATGAGCGGGAACGCTCCGAAGGCGATCCACGTGCCGTACGTGCTGACGGCGTAGGCCGACCACAGCCAGCCGAAACCGGGCCCCAGTCTCACGCGCACCTGACTCCTCCGAGAACAACCGATGTCCGGGTCCCCGGATCACATCGGTTGCCGGCGAGCGGGATCAAACAACCGCCTTCCGGCGAGCCACAACGATCGGTTGGGCGGTCATAGGCTGGCCCGGTGGATACCGAGGCGGTGCGCTCGTTCGTCCGGGCGGCCGGGCTCGGCCAGTTGCAACACGCGGCCGACGAGCTGGGCGTGACCCAGCAGGCGGTCTCGAAGCGGGTCGCCGCCCTGGAGCGCGAGCTGGGGGTCCGCCTGTTCACCCGTACGGCCCGAGGGGTCGAACTGACCCTCGACGGCCAGGCGTTCCTCCCACACGCCCGGAGCATCGTGGCGGGTGTCGATCGCGCCGTCAGCGCGGTACGGCCGGGCTCGCGGGCCCTTCGGATCGACGTGCTGGGCCTGCGCAGCGCGCAGGCCGTGCTTCTGCACGACTACTGGCGGTCGCATCCCGGAACCCACCTCGACGTGGTGACCCTCCGGGTCGACGACCCCCACGTGGCGGCCGCCGCCGTCCAGGCAGGCGATGTCGACGCCTCGTTCCGCACCGTCACCGATCCGGCCACGCTGCCGCGCGACGTGCGAATGATCCACGCCTTCGACTCCCCGCTGGAACTCCTCGTCGGCCCCCGGCATCCGCTCGCCTCCGCACGGACACTGACACCATCCCAGCTGCGCAGGCGTCGGATCTGGGTGCCGGGGATCGCGCCCCGGAGCGAATGGGCGGAGTTCTACGACCAGCTCGCCACCGCCTTCGACCTCCGCATCGACGCGGCCGGCCCGCACTTCGGTGACGAGGTGCTCCTCGACGCCCTCGCGGAATCCGCCGACGTGGCCACCCTCGTCGGCGCCCGCGACCGGTACATCTGGCCGACGTGCCACGACCTTCGCCGCATCCCGATCGTGAACCCGACGCTCGCCTACCCGCTCTCGCTCATGGTCCCCAGAACGAATCCGCACCCCGGACTTCGGGCGATCATCAACCACTTCGCGAGCCTGACACCGCTCCCCGGGACGGCCTGGCGTCCGTCCTGGGCGACGACACCCTCATTCCCGACGGGTGGATCTTCTGCCTGGCGCGGCGACGGCCCGGGATAGCGTGCCGGCATGACGCGTTGGGGAATCCTGGCCACCGGCAACATCGCCGCCCGTTTCGCCGAGGACCTGCGGCTGGTGCCGGGGGCCGAGCTGGTGGCGGTCGGCTCGCGTACCCGGGAGAGCGCCGAGCTGTTCGCGCGGCGGCACGACGTGCCCCGGGCGTACGCCTCCTGGGCGGAACTGGCCGCGGACCCGGACGTGGATGTCATCTACGTGGCCACCCCGCACGCCGCGCACCACGAGGCGGCCCTCACCTGCCTGGCCGGCGACAAGGCCGTGCTGGTGGAGAAGCCCTGCACGCTCGACCTGGCCACCACCACGGAGCTGGTCGAGACGGCCCGCGCCCGCGGCCTCTTCCTCATGGAGGCCATGTGGATGCGCACCAATCCGCTGATCCTCCGGGTGCTGGAGCTGATCGCGAAGGGCGCCATCGGTGAGGTGACCCACGTGCGGGCGGACTTCGGGACGGCCGGCCCGTTCCCGCCGGAGCACCGGATGCGGGCCCGTACGCTCGGCGGCGGCGCCCTGCTCGACCTCGGCGTCTACCCGCTCAGCCTGGCCCACCTGCTGCTGGGCGTACCCGATCACGTGCACGCCTGGGCGAAGCTGAGCCCGGAGGAGGTGGACGAGAACACCGGCATCGTCCTCGGCTGGGACTCCGGAGCGGTGGCGACGCTGAGCTGCGGGATGGTCGGCGCCACCGCGATCACCGCCGCGATCACCGGCACGACCGGTCGGATCGACCTGCCGGAGCCGTTCTACCGGCCGGGCGCCGCGGTGCTGCACCGGCTGGGCGCGGAGCCGGAGACCATCCCGGCCGACCTGACCGGCGGCGGCTACCAGTACGAGGCGATCGAGGTGCAGCGCTGCCTGGCGGCCGGGCTGATCGAGAGCCCGCTGGTGCCGCACGCCGCCACCCTGGAGGTGATGGCCCTGCTGGACGACATCAAGGACCGGATCGGCGTCTCCTACGCGTAAGGGGTCCCCCGCCATGGCGGGGGACCCCTCGGCGTCGGTCGCTCAGAACAGCGGACGGACCAGCAGGTACGCCAGGCAGGCGATGGCCGCGGCGGCCGGGAACGTGATGATCCAGGCGATCACGATGTTGCCGGCCACGTTCCAGCGGACCGCGGAGAGCCGCTTGGTCGCGCCGACACCCATGATCGCCGAGGTGATCGTGTGGGTGGTGGAGATCGGGGCCTTCAGCACCAGGGCGTTGAAGTAGAGCACGGCGCTGGCCACGGTCTCGGCCGCGAAGCCCTCGGGCGGGCCCAGGTCGATGATCTTCCGACCCAGGGTGCGGATGATCCGCCAGCCGCCCGCGTAGGTGCCGGCCGCCAGCATGGCCGCGGAGGTCCAGAACACCCAGCCGGGGATGTGCGTCTTGGACTCCTGGAAGCCGCCGGTGTAGAGGGCCAGCACGATGATGCCCATGGTCTTGGCGGCGTCCTGCATGCCGTGGCCGACGGACATGGCGGCGGCCGAGGCGGTCTGCGCCCAGCGGAAGCCGCGGTTGAGCTTGCCGGGCTGCCCCTTCCGGAAGAGCCAGATGATCAACAGCATCACCAGGAAGCCGAGCAGCAGGCCGACGACCGGCGAGAGCACCATCGGGATGAGGACCTTCTCGACGATGTTGCCCCACTGCACGATGCCGCCGGAGAAGAGGGTCGCGCCGACCAGGCCGCCGAAGAGGGCGTGCGAGGAGGACGACGGCAGGCCGAAGTACCAGGTGATCAGGTTCCAGGCGATCGCACCGAGCACCCCGGCGAAGACCACCCCCAGGCTCTCGATCCCGGTGGGCAGGGTGACCAGCCCGTCGCCGACCGTCTTGGCCACCCCGGCGCCGAAGTGCGCGCCGATGAAGTTGCCGACGGCGGCCAGCGCGAGGGCGACCCGGGGTGTCAGCGCCCGGGTGGACACGCTGGTGGCGATCGCGTTGGCCGCGTCATGGAAGCCGTTCGTGTAGTCGAACGCCATGGCGACCACGATCACCGCCAGCACGGCGATGAGTTCGGGACTCACAGGATCAGGACTCCTTGACCGCGATGGTCTCGACGGTGTTGGCCACGTGCTCGAAGGCGTCGCAGGCGGCCTCCAGCTCGTCGGCCACCTCCTTCATCTTCAGCACCGTGAGCGCGTCGTACTCACCGCTGAAGAGGCGGACCAGCAGCATCCGGTACGCCTGGTCACCGTCGTTCTCGAGGCGGTTGCACTCGATCCAGTAGTCTTCGAGATCCTTCATCGACTTCAGCCGGGGCATCGCCTCGGCGGTCAGCTTGGCCTGCTGGTCGAGGACGTTCACCAGCTCGTGCATCTCGCGCGGCAGCGACGGCAGCTTGGTCAGGCCGTAGAGGTAGAGCAGGTTGCCGACCGCCTCCAGGTGGTCCATCACGTCGTCGAGCAGCGAGCCCAGACGGTAGATGTCCTCCCGGTCGAACGGGGTGATGAAGGTGGAGTTGATCTTCTTGTAGAGCTCGTGGGTGATCTGGTCGCTGTCGTGCTCGACCTCGGTGAGCCGCTCGCTCACCGACTGGACCTCGACACCCGGCAGGGCCAGCTCGTTGAGCAGCTCGGTTCCCTTCACCAGGTTCTGCGCGGCCCTGGTGAAGAGCTCGTAGAAGGCGCCCTCGGTGGGACGGAAGGAAAACTTCACAGCACGGACCTCGTCGTGTCGGTGGAAGGGTGGCGGTCGCCCCGGAAGGCGTCTGCTCTGCGCATGCTAGGTACCCCGTGGAACCGGGCAACGCCCGGCCCACCCCTGGTCAGGCCCGATTCACCGCTCGTTCACCTGCTGTTCACCTTGCCCCGTGCCGCCCTCGCTCCGCAGCCGGTCCCGCTCCCGCGCGATGTCGAAATCGGCAGGCGGATACCCCAGATCCAACCCGTCGAACGTCTCCCTGAGCAGGTGCGCCACCGCCCAGTCGCGGTACCACTTCCGGTCCGCCGGCACCACGAACCAGGGCGCGTCGTCCGGGCCGCACCGCTCGATCGCGTCGGCGTACGCCGCCTGGTAGTCGTCCCACCGTGCCCGGGTGTCCAGATCGCTCGGGTTGTACTTCCAGTACTTGGTGGGGTCGGTGAGCCGCTCCATCAGCCGCTCGCCCTGCTCGGCGTACGAGATGTGCAGCATGACCTTCACCACGGTGACCGCGTTGTCGGCCAGTTCCCGCTCGAAGTCGTTGATCAGGTCGTAGCGGCCCCGCCAGGTGTCCTCGTTGACCAGGCCCTCGACCCGGGCGATGAGCACGTCCTCGTAGTGCGAGCGGTTGAAGACGCCCACGTAGCCGGGGGGCGGGAGGGCCCGGCGGATGCGCCACAGGAATTCGTGCCGCCGCTCCTCCTCGGTCGGCGGGCCGAACGAGCGGATGTGCAGGCCGAGCGGGTTCATGGCGCCGGCCACCCGCTTGACCGTGCCGTCCTTGCCGCCGCAGTCCATGGCCTGGAGCACCAGCAGCACCCGGCGCGGGCGGTCACCGTCGAGCTGGGCGCCGGCCTGGGTGGGCGCACTGGTCGCGCTCCCCGGGCCGGCGGCGCCCTTCGCGGAGGCGTACAGCATCTCCTGCTGCCGGCCGAGCTCCGCGCCGAGCAGCTCCACCTGCCCGCGCGCCCACTCCTTGCGCGCCCTGCCACGCCCGGCCGCCCCGGGCAGCCCCGGCGTCGACCGGGGATCCACCGCCGCCAGGTCCACCCCGCCCGGGCCGGCCCGGAGCAGTTCCCGCATCGACCCGCCCTCGGGCCGCACCACCTCGTCGACACCGCTCATCCCTCGATCCTCACCCACCCCGCCCGCCACCGCCTCCCGAGCGGGTGTCACCCAGGGCGGCGGCGCGTCCAGGGGTACGGGGAGAATGGGTGCACCGGGCGGGAGGGGCGCGACGTGCACGAGCGGGCGGCGGAGTTCGAGGCGGAACGCGGGCACCTGCTGGCGGTGGCCCAGCGGATGCTGGGCAGCCGGAGCGAGGCCGAGGACGCGGTCCAGGAGACCTGGCTGCGCTACGCGGGCGCGCTCGGCGACCCGGCCGCCCGGGAACAGGTCCGCGACCTGCGCGGCTGGCTCACCACCACCTGCTCGCGGATCTGCCTGGACGTGCTCCGCTCGGCCCGGGTGCGCCGCGAGGCGTACCCCGGTCAGTGGCTGCCGGAGCCGGTGGTGAGCGCGGTCCCGACCGCGGACGGGTTCGCCCCCGACCCGGCCGAACGGGCGGTCCGGGCCGACCAGCTCGGCACCGCCCTGCTCGTGGTGCTGGAGCGGCTGACCCCCGAGCAGCGGGTGGCCTTCGTGCTGCACGACGTCTTCGCCGTGCCGTTCGCCACGGTCGCCGAGGTGCTCGGCACCACGCCGGCGGCCGCCCGGCAGCTCGCCTCCCGGGGCCGCCGCGCGGTCACCGCGCCGGACGTCCCGCGGCACACGGCCGACCTGGCCGAGCAGCACAAGGTGCTCGCCGCGTTCGTGGCGGCGGTCGAGTCCGGCGAGCTGGACCGGCTGGTCGAGGTGCTCGCCCCGGACGTGGTGGTGATCGGCGACAGCGGCGGGCACTTCCCGGCCGCCCGTCGGCCGGTGGTCGGCGCCGACCTGGCGGGCCGCTTCATCCTCGGCCTCTTCGGCCAGGCCGCCCGGTACGGCGAGCGCCTGCACGCCCGGCCGGTGCTGGTCGACGGCGCGCTCGGCTGGCAGGCGGAGACGGTGTTCCGGGACGGGCGGCCGCTGCGGATGGTCACCTCGTTCGCCGTGCACGAGGGGCGGATCACCGGCGTGTTCAACCAGCTCAACCCGGAGAAGGTGGCCCACCTGAGCGGCGTCGAGGCCGAGGGCTGGCCGCCGCGCTACTGAGCCCGGCTCAGACCACCAGGGCCAGCCACTTGCGGTAGGAGGTGGCGAACGGCTCGGTGCCGTCGCCGAGCGCGCCGAGCAGCCAGCGGGCCGCGGCCTCGGCCTCGGCCACCACGTCGTCGGGGTAACCCCAGCGGGCCCGGTGCTCGGCGAACTCGTCCTCGTCGCGCAGCTCGACGAGGCCGGTCTCCCGCCGGCGCACCACGTCCAGGTCGAGGTCGACCAGGTGGACCGTCTCCTCGCCCTCCCAGCGCGCCGGTGTGGCGATGTCGCAGTAGACCTCACTGGTGCGCGGGGGCGGGTTGAACATGCCGGTCCACCAGCCGTGCCGGGGCACCAGCAGGACGAACGGGATCCGCTCCACGGAGGGCCGGCCGTGGTAGACCGACTCGGTGCCGGCCGGCACGCCGAGCCAGACGCCGAGGTCGTCCTCGGCGAGCCGGCGGGCCGGGTAGTCGCGGTGTGCGCTGCCGTCGTACTTGCGGTAGATCACGCGGACCACGTCGCTCGGCATGACTGGCACCCTAACCGATTCCGGCCACGCGACGCGATCGGCAGGTAACCGGACGCGACCTGCCGGCCACGCCACGCGGCGGAGCGACCCACCCCCTGTCGGCCGCGGCGGGTACGGTCGCACGGTGACCCCGCCCCGCACCGCCACCGGCCCCGCCGTCCCCAAGAAGCGCCGGGGCGGCAAGCCCGGCGGCGGCGAGCTGCTGGCCGCCGCGGTCGGCGCGGTCCCCGGCGGCGCGGCCCGCCCCGGCCAGCAGCAGATGGCCGAGGCGATCGAGCGGAGCATCGCCTCCCGCGAGCACCTGCTCGTGCAGGCCGGCACCGGCACCGGCAAGTCGCTGGCCTACCTGGCCCCGTCGCTGACCGTGGACGGCCCGGTGGTGGTCTCCACCGCCACCCTGGCGTTGCAGTCCCAGCTGGTCGACCACGACCTGCCCCGGCTGGCCGACGCGGTCGAGCCGGTGCTGGGCCGCCGCCCCACCTTCGCCGTGCTCAAGGGACGGCACCACTACCTCTGCCTGGCCCGGCTCGACAACTCGGTCGAGGAGGAGCCGGAGGACACCCTCTTCGACGCCCCGCGCCCGGGCGGCGGCACGAAGTGGCTCGGCGAGGCGGGCCGGCTGGGCAAGCAGATGCAGCGGCTGCGCGACTGGGCCGAGGAGACCGCCACCGGCGACCGGGACGAGCTGGACCCGGGCGTGGACGACCAGGTCTGGCGGAGCGTCTCGATGCCGGCCCGGGAGTGCGTGGGCGCCACCCGCTGCCCGTTCGGGCAGGAGTGCTTCGCGGAGGCGTCCCGGGCCCGGGCCCGCGAGGCGGACATCGTGGTCACCAACCACAGCCTGCTCGCCGTCGACATGCTCGCCGGCCGGCACATCGTGCCGCCGCACAAGCTGCTCGTGGTGGACGAGGCGCACGAGCTGGCCGACCGGGTCTCCTCGGCGGCCCAGGCCGAGCTGGAGCCCCAGCTCATCGACCGGTCCGCCCGCCGGGCCCGGCCGCTGCTCCGCCCCGACGTGGCCGAACGGCTCACCGAGGCCGGCGACGCGCTCGCCGTGGGGCTGGCCGAGGCGCCGGCCGGGCGGCTCACCAACGGCCTGCCGCCCGCGCTGCGCGAGGCGTGCACCCTGCTCGACGCGGCCACCCGGGCCGCGCTGGAGGCGATCGGCGACATCAAGGCCGACGACCCGGACCCGGTGCGCAAGCAGCAGGCCAAGGCCGTGCTGGACGAGCTCTCCACCACCGCGCAGCGGCTGCTGGAGGAGGCCGACCACGACGTGGCCTGGGTGGAGAAGCCGGAGAACGGCAGCCGCCGGGCGCTGGTGGTGGCGCCGCTCTCGGTCGCCGGCACCCTCGCCACCCACCTCTACGACGAGCGCACCGTGGTCGCCACCTCGGCCACCCTGGCGCTGGGCGGCCGGTTCGACACGGTGGCCCGGGCGCTGGGGCTGGACGCACCGCCGCCCGCCCCGCCCTCGCCGGCCGCCGCCGCGCTGGCCACCGCGGCCGCCGCCGGCCGGGCCGGCACCACGCCACCGGTGGCGAGCACCGACGGCAGCCGGGCGGCGATCGGCACCGTACCGGCCACCGAGGGGCCCGGCTGGACATCGCTCGACGTCGGCTCACCCTTCGACTACGCCCGGCAGGGCATCCTCTACGTCGCCGCGCACCTGCCCCGGCCCAGCGTCTCCGGGCTGCCCGAGGCGGCCGGCGAGGAGCTGCTGGCGCTGGTCGGGGCGCTCGGCGGGCGTACCCTCGGGCTCTTCTCCTCCCGCCGGGCCGCGCAACAGGCGGCGGAGCTGCTGCGCGCGCGCACCGATCTGCCGGTGCTGCTCCAGGGCGAGGAGGCGCTGCCGCTGCTGGTCCGCCGGTTCCGCGAGGAGCGGGAGAGCTGCCTGTTCGGGGTGATGTCGCTCTGGCAGGGGGTGGACGTGCCGGGCGACTCCTGCCAGCTCGTGGTGATCGACCGGCTGCCCTTCCCCCGGCCCGACGAGCCGCTCGCGGCGGCCCGGGCGGCGGCGGTCGACGCGGGCGGCGGCTCCGGCTTCGCGGCGGTGAGCGTGCCGATCGCGGCGGTCCGGCTGGCCCAGGGGGTCGGCCGGCTGATCCGGGCCACCGGCGACCGGGGCGTGGTGGCGGTGCTCGACTCCCGGCTGGAGACGGCCCGGGGCTACGGCCCGTTCCTGCGCCGCTCGCTGCCCCCGTTCTGGTACACCACCCGCCCCGACGTGGCGCGGGGCGCGCTGGAACGGCTCGGGAAGAGCTGACGCCCGCGCCTCCCCCGGTGGGGGCGACGCGGGCGTCCAGGGCTCCGTGCGGTCAGGGCGCCTGGGAGGCGACCACCACGGCGTCGGGCGGGGTGTCGGGGACGGTCCGCGCGGCGAGCCGGCGGATCGCGGTGTTGAGCACGGCGATCAGCGGCACCGAGACCAGCGCGCCCGCGATGCCGGCCAGCACCACCCCGGCCGCGATGCCGATGATCACGGCGAGCGGGTGGATGGCCACCGCCCGGCCCATGATCAGTGGCTGGAGCACGTGCCCCTCGACCTGCTGCACACCGATCACCACGCCCAGGATGATCAACGCGGTCACCGGGCCGCTGTCGACCAGCGCCACCAGCACGGCCACCACGCCGGACAGGGTCGCACCGACGATCGGGATGAACGCGCCCAGGAAGACCAGCGCGGCCAGCGGGAAGGCGAACGGGATGTCGAAGATGACCAGGAAGATGCCGATGCCCAGGGCGTCGATGAAGGCGACCAGCACGGTGGCCCGGACGTAGGCGCCGAGCGTCGCCCAGGAGGCCCGGCCGGCGTCGTCCACCTTCCAGCGGGCCTTCACCGGCAGCAGCCGGACCAGGAACCGCCAGATCTTGCTGCCGTCCCGGAGGAAGAAGAAGGTCGCGAAGAGCACCAGGACGGTGCCGGTGAGCACCTCGGCCAGGGTGGCCGCCGTGTTGAGCGCCCCGCTGGTGAACTTCTCGGTGTTGCCGTTGATCCAGCTCTGCGCCTCGTCGATGTAGCGGTTGAGCTGGCCGTCGGAGAGGTGCAACGGGCCGGTCTTGAGCCAGTCCTGGATCTGCCGGACACCCTGGGACGACTTCTCGCTCAGCTCCGGCACGCCCTGGATGAACTCGTTCACCACCAGGGTCAGCGTGCCGATCACCGCGGCCAGGCCGCCGACCAGCACCACGCCGGTGGCCAGCGACCGGGGCAGGCGGGCCCTGAGCAGCCAGCCGACCGCCGGGGCGAGCAGCGCGGAGAGCAGCAGCGCGACCGCCAGCGGGATGATCACGATGCGGATCGTGCCGACGATCTTGAGCAGCGACCAGGTGACGATGCCGACCACGATGAGCCGCCAGCACCAGGCCGCGGCGATCCGCAGCGCGTGCGGCACCTCCACGTCGTCCTGGCTGGTGGTCGTGGCGTGCGCGGGAGGCGGAGGCTCGGCCCCCACCACGGTCGCCGCCCGCGGCGCCGCCGGGCCCGGAGAGGAGGGCGAGGCCAGGCCGGGCTCCTCCGCCGACCGGTCCGGGTCGGCCCGCCGGGCCCGAGCCGACTCGCGGCCGGACTCGTACGCGCGGCGGAGCCGTCCGCGCATCCGCTCGAAGCGGCTCAAGCGCACCTCCCGCAAACTCGTCCGCCCCCGGGGACAGGAGGGGACAGGATACGTCCGTCCGCCCCACCCTAGGGCGACTGCGCCACACATTGCCCCCCTGCCGCACCGCCCAACCACGCCGGGACCGGCCTGCGGGCACGCGGTAGCGTCTTCGCGTGACCGCCGACCAGAACCTCGACGCCGGCCTGCCGATCCGCCTGCTGCACGACCGCGTGCTGGTGCGTACCGAGAACGGCGAGGGGGAACGTCGTTCCACCGCCGGCATCGTGATCCCGGCCACCGCGGCGGTCGGCAAGCGGCTGGCCTGGGCCACCGCCGTGGGCGTCGGCCCGAACGTCCGCTCCATCGTCTCCGGGGACCGGGTGCTCTTCGACCCCGACGACCGCTCCGAGGTCGAGTTGCACGGCCGGGCGTACGTCCTGCTGCGCGAGCGGGACGTGCACGCCGTGGCGGCCGAGCGGGTGGAGAAGGAGCCGACCGGCTCGACCGGCCTCTACCTCTAGGCGCCCGCGTCACGGGCGCCGTTTGCACCGCCGTCCGGCGGGAAGCCCCAGGCACGACAGCGCCCTGGGGAGGGACCATGCCGGTAGTCGTGAAGAAGATACTCGCCTGGGGATTCCTCGCGTTCCTGATCTACTTCATGGCGTTCCGGCCGGACGGCGCGGCCCAACTGTTCAAGGGGATCGGGGCGGCCCTGATGGCCATCGCCCAGGGCCTCGGCGACTTCCTCACCGGCCTGATGACCTGACCCGCGCCAGCCGGGGGCGCCCCGCTCAGGCGTGCGGGCCCCAGGGGGCGGCGGGGCGGTGGCCGTAGCCGCCGGGTGGGCCGTAGGGGTGCGGGAAGGCGGGCGGCGGCGGGGCCAGCACCACCGGGATCGGCACCACCGGCTCGTCCGGGGCCTCGACCGCGCGCCGCGACCCGTCCGGGAAGCGCAGGTGGTAGCGCTGCCCGTCCCAGACACCGACCGGCGCCTGCGGGTCGCGACCGACGAAGAACGACCGGTACGCCCCGATCGCGTCCAGCAGCTCCCGTTCCTCCCGCGCCGTCCGGTCCCGCTCGGCGGGCTTGCGGTCCAGCCCTCGGCGCATCCCGTCGCGCAGCAGCGCCAGCCGGGTGGCGGCGAACTGGTAGCCGCGCATCGCCTTCACGCCGCCGTCGCCGGCCACCCGCCGGGCCCAGGTCCGGGCGGCGTGCCGCCGGCCGAGGCTGCCCAGCGCGGCCACCTCGGGCGGGGTGAGCCAGCCGGCCCGGACGTAGTCCGGCAGGGTGCGCTCGGTGAGCCGCCCCTCCCAGGCGCGCAGCCAGACGGCCAGCCCCACCATGCCGAAGAAGATCGGCACCATCACACCGAGGTAGCCGTAGAGCGCGATCAGCGGCTGCCCGGTGGCGGCGGCCAGCGACGGCAGCAGGTTCCAGGTGCCGTGCAGCATCATGGCGAGCAGCAGGCCGGCGATCGGGGCGAGGAAGCGCACCCGCCGGTCGGCGGTCCGCGCGGCGACCCCCAGCCCCACACCGGTCATCGAGGTGAACAGCGGGTGGGCGAAGCCGAAGAGCAGGATCCGCACGATGAAGATGGCGATCACCTGGCGCGCGCCGGTGGCCGGGCCGTACTCCTCGACGCCGGTGCGGTAGCCGTATCCGCCCAGGTAGAGGATGTTCTCCACCATGGCGAAGCCGACCGCGGAGAGCCCGCAGTAGACCAGGCCGTCGGTGACCCCGGAGAACTCCCGCCGGCGGAAGATCAGCAGCAGCAGCGGGCCGGCGGCCTTGGTCAGCTCCTCGATGAACGGGGCGACCAGCACGGCGGTCAGCGCCGAGGGCAGCCCCCAGTTCTCGAACAGCCGGGCGCCGGTCTCGTTGACCAGCAGCGAGATGGCGGTGGAGACGAACGCGCCCCAGGCGAAGCAGAAGATCAGGTATTTCAGCGGCTCGGGCTCGTAGCGGTCGAGCCAGAGGAAGCAGGAGACCAGCACCGGCACCGGCAGGATGGCCGCGATCACGCCGACCAGCAGGGCCTCCGCGCCGAGGCTCTCGCCCAGCGTGAAGACCATGAAGACCGCGCCGCCGGCGATCAGCAGCACCACCCCGGCCAGCGCCAGGAACCGCCGCCAGCCGAGCCGGCGCAGCGGCATCCGGGGGGCCGGCGACCCCGGCGGGACGGCGGGCGCGGTCGGCGGCGGCGGCAGGGCTCCGCCGGGCGGGGTGACGGCCATGCGGTCAGCGTAGTCACCCGCGACCCACTGGTCCGGTCGCATCGCGGCCGCTATGCTCCGGGACAGGTCACGAGTGCCAGCGCGAAGCCCCGGCTTGCTGGCCGGCAACCCTCGTCGAGTTCGCGGTGGGGTGCCCCGGGTGATGACCGGGCCCAGCCCGAACCGCGTGCTGGGCAAGCGCGGACCCCGTCCCGGTGCCCACCCACCCGGGGTCCCCTGGACCCGGGAGGCTCCGGCATGACCATCACCCTCGCACCCTCGCTGCCCACGCTGACCACCCCGAGCCGGCCGGACCCGCTCGGCGTGCTCGGCGTACCGGGGGAGATCAACCTGGACCACGCGGCCAGCGCGCCGTGCGCGCGGGCCGCGGCCGACGCGGTGGCCGAGCTGCTGCCCTGGTACGCGAGCGTGCACCGGGGCGCCGGCGCGCTCTCGCGGCGCTGCACGCTGGCCTACGAGCGGGCCCGGCAGACGGTCGCCGACTTCCTCGGCGCCCGCCCCGACGACCACGTGATCTTCACCCGGAACACCACCGACGCGCTGAACCTGCTGGCCCGGGCGCTGCCCGCCGGCACCACGGTGGTCACCTTCGCCGGCGAGCACCACGCGAACCTGCTCCC
Source organism: Micromonospora sp. NPDC004540 (assembly GCF_040610095.1). NCBI lineage: Bacteria > Bacillati > Actinomycetota > Actinomycetes > Micromonosporales > Micromonosporaceae > Micromonospora > Micromonospora sp. NPDC004540. The sequence continues at coordinate 35,302 of NZ_JBEXLR010000010.1, read as the reverse complement.
CTGGCCGCGCGGCTCGGTCCGGCTCCCGGTGCCGGACGGCCCGGGCGGCGCGGTCCGCTCCCTCGACGCGGCGCTGGGCGAGCTGGCCCGCGACGCCCGGCCGGGGCTGCCGGTGCTGGTCGCCGTGACCGGCGCGAGCAACGTGACCGGGGAGCGCTGGCCGGTGGCCGAGCTGGCCCGGGTGGCCCGCCGGCACGGCGCCCGGATCCTGGTCGACGCCGCCCAGCTCGCCCCGCACGCCCCGGTGGACCTGGCCGCGCTGGACGTCGACTACCTGGCCCTCTCCGGCCACAAGCTCTACGCGCCGTTCGGCGCGGGCGTGCTGGTCGGCCGGGCGGACTGGCTGGACGCGGCCCCGCCGTACCTGGCCGGCGGCGGGGCCACCAGCCACGTCGGGGCGGGCACCCACGAGGTGCGCTGGGCGACCGGCCCGGCCCGACACGAGGCGGGCACCCCGAACCTGCTCGGCGCGGTGGCCCTGGCCGCGGTCTGCGCGGCGCTGGGCGCCGCCGACCGGGACGCGCTGCACGCCCGCGAGCAGGCGCTGCTGGCCCGGCTCCGGGACGGCATCGCCGCCCTGCCGGACGTGGTGGAGCTTCGCACCTTCGGCCCGGACGCGCCCCGGGTGGGCATCGTCAGCTTCGTGGTCGCCGGCCGGGACTCCGCCGAGGTGGCCGCCCACCTGGCGACCGCGCACCGGATCGGCGTCCGGGACGGCCTGTTCTGCGCCCACCCGCTGGCCCGCCGCCTGCTCACCGAGGCGGCGGCCCGGAGCGGCCGCCGGGACCTGCCCCCCACCGCCCTCCGCGCCAGCCTCGGCCTCGGCACCACCCGGACCGACGTCGACGCCCTCCTGACCGCCCTGGCCGCCCTTCCCTGACCGGCTCAGCCGACCGGGGGTGCGGTGGGGGGTTTGGGGACGGGTTCCTGTTCCGTGGTCTCGCCGGAGCGCTGCTCCCGGTCGCCGAACGACTGACGGACCAGGCGGTTCGCCTCCTCCTGGTCGATGCCGGAGGCCACCAGCAGGTCGCTGGCCGTGGTTCGCACCTGGGCGATCACCACGCTGCCGGAGAACCCCACCCCCTCCGCGTACGCCCGGCCGGCCTCGCTGACCGCGCGCAGCGCGCGCTCGCGGGCCTTCTGCGGCTCCTCCCCGGCGGCGAACTCGTGCCGGAGCAGGCGTACCGACTCGGCCAGGTGGGCGATCGAGTCGGGCATCGTCTCAGGCACCTGTTCCTCGTCCTCGATGATGGTGACCGAGCGGCGGATCAGCGTGCCGCTGTTGCGCATCGCCCGGTCGATCGGATCGGCCGCCTCGGCGTAGTGGGTCAGCTCGTCGCGCCGGTGCCAGCGGGCCGGCGAAATGGTGATGGTCTCCTTGGCGCCCTCGATCGCCTCGCCGAGCGCGGCCAGCTCGTCCTTGTTCTCCCGGAGCCGGAACAGCGCCCGCTGCGCGGCCTCCCGGTCCCGGTTGCGCAGCGCGTCCGCGCAGGTGTCGAGCTGCCCGGCGAGCAGGTCCAGCGCCGGCCGGGCCGCCCGGTTGATCACGCGCAGCGGGTTCAGCGGCAGCAGGATCGCGGTGACCACCAACGCGATGCCGCCGCCGATGAAGGCGTCGATGAAGCGTGGGAACTCCAGGTTCTGGGTGGACGGGCTGAGCGTCACGATCAGCACCGCGGTGGCCGCCGCCTGGATCACGATGGCCACGCTGGCCCCGGCGAAGACGGTGAGCAGGATCGCCGCGGTGACCACCAGGCCGAGTTGCCAGGCACCGGTGCCGAGAAAGTAGATCAGGAGATCCCCGACGAAGACCCCGACCGCGACCCCGATGATCAACTCGACCGTACGCCGGAACCGCTGCCCCACGGAGGCGGCCAGGGTGCCCACCGCGGAGATCGGCGCGAACACCGGCTGCGGGTTGTTCAGCACCACGTGGGAGATCAGGTACGCCAGGCCGGCGGCCAGCCCGGCCTGTAGGGCGAGGCCGAAAGCGGTCCGCACCCGGTGCAGCCGGTCGTGCAGGGTGGCCTTGCTCCGGTGCCGGAGCTGCTCCATGGCCTCGGAGATCCGCGCCCCGTCGACGTCGACCAGTCCCTCGCGTAACGCGGTACGCCGGAAGAACGGCGGTCGTCGGTCCCGGGCCACGGCCATGGCCGGGACTACCCGTCCCGCCCCCGGTGAATCCTCCGGGCCGGCGGGGTCGGGCAGACTGCACCGGGTGGACGAGCTGATCGAACGGTGGCGGGCCGCGGTCCGGGCGGCGGGCGCGACCGACCCGGCCGGCGTCGAGCGGGCCGGGGCGCGGCTGCTGGCCGGCTGGCGGGAGCCGCACCGGCACTACCACACCCCGACCCACCTGCGGGCGGTGCTCGACGTGGTCGACGCGTACGCCGGGTCGGCCCGTCGCCCGGACCTGGTCCGGCTGGCGGCGTGGTGCCACGACGCGGTCTACGACCCGCGGGCCGGCGGCGACGCCAACGAGCGGGCCAGCGCCGAGCTGGCCGGGGACCTGCTCGCCGCAGCCGGGCTGCCGGCGGACGCGGTGACCGAAGTAAGCCGCCTGGTGCTGCTCACCGCCGGCCACGCGGTTGGGCCGGACGACCCGGACGGCGCCCTGCTCTGCGACGCCGACCTGGCGGTCCTGGCCGCCCCGCCGGCCGACTACGACCGCTACGCCGCCGCCGTCCGCCGCGAGTACGCCCACGTCACCGACCCGGCGTTCCGCGCGGGCCGCGCCGCCGTCCTGGCGAACCTGCTGGCCCTGCCCTCCCTCTACCGGCTTCCCGAGCCGCGCTCCCGCTGGGAGATCCGTGCCCGCGCCAACCTCACCCGGGAACTCGCGACCCTGCGCTGACCCCGGCGTCTCGTGCCGCCGGCCGAGCCGGAGCGGGAACCGTGCGGGGCTTGGGCCGGCGCAGGTCGGCGGCGCGGAGGAGGCGGACGATCTCGCGGGAGGGGACGAGCCGGGCGCCCAGCCAGACGGCCATCGGGACGCGTTCGGCGGGGAGGTCGTAGTGGTCCCGGTCGAAGCCGCGCCGGGGCACGCCCAGCGCCTCGGCGAAGGCGTGCAGTTCCGCGTACGAGACGTCGCTGATCAGGTGTGACCAGAGCCGCCCCCGAGAGGGCACCGCGGGCGGGTCCAGGTAGAGCATGGCGACCAACGGTACGCCCGGTTGGTCAACCCCGCCGGCACGACCTAGCCTTCCCGGCATGGCCGCCCATCCCCTCCTCGACGAGCTGCGGACCGCCCTCGGCGACGCCGCCGTGCTGACCGACCCCGACCTGCTGCGGACGCACGAGCGCGACGAGGCCGACCTGTGCGCGGCGGGCACCCCGCTGGTGGTGGTCCGCCCGCGCGACACCGGAGAGGTGGCGGCGGTGGTCCGGGCGGCGGGCCGGCACGGCGTACCCGTGGTGCCGCAGGGGGCGCGGACCGGGCTGGCCGGCGCGGCGAACGCGGTGGACGGCGCGGTGGTGCTGAGCACGGTGGCGATGGACCGGATCCTCGAGGTCGATCCGGTCAGCCGGATCGCCGTGGTGCAGCCCGGCGTGGTCAACGCGAGGCTTGCCGGGGCGGTCCGCGAGCACGGCCTCTGGTACCCGCCGGACCCCGGCTCCTGGGAGTCGTCCACCATCGGCGGCAACGTGGCCACCAACGCCGGCGGCATGTGCTGCGTGAAATACGGGGTGACCACCGAGTACGTGCTCGGGCTGGAGGTGGTGCTCGCCTCCGGCGAGGTGCTGCGCACCGGCCGGCGCACCGCCAAGGGCGTCGCCGGCTACGACCTGACCCGGCTCTTCGTCGGCTCCGAGGGCACCCTCGGCGTGATCACGGAGGTGACCGTGGCGCTGCGCCCGGCGCCCGAGGAGTCGCTGACCCTGGTCGCGGTCTTCCCGACCACGGCGGCGGCCGGCACCGCGGTCGCCGGGATCGCCGCGCGCGGGCTCACCCCGAGCCTGCTGGAACTGCTGGACCGGACCCACCTGGGTGCCATCGAGGCGTACCGGCCGATGGGGCTGCGCACCGACGCGCAGGCGCTGCTGCTCGCGGCCGTGGACACCGGCTCCCGGGCGGCCGACGACCTGGCCCGGCTCGCCGAGGTGTGCACGGCGGCCGGGGCCGACGAGGTCTACGCGGCCACCGACGCGGCCGAGGCGGCCGCCCTGCTCCAGGCCCGGCGGCTGGCCCACCCGGCGATGGAGAAGTTCGCCGCCGACGCCTTCCCCGGCGGCAACGGCGGCCTGGTCATCGACGACGTGGCGGTGCCGCGGGGCGCGCTGGCCGCGCTGCTGGACGGGGTGGCCCGGATCGCCGAGGAGTGCGGGGTGCCGATCGGCGTGGTCGGGCACGCCGGCGACGGCAACATGCACCCGAACATCGTGGTCGACCGGGCCGACCCGGCCAGCCTGGCCCGGGGACGGCGGGCCTTCGACGAGATCATGCGGCTCGGGCTGGAACTCGGCGGCACCTGCACCGGCGAGCACGGCGTCGGCCTGCTCAAGCGGGACTGGCTGGCCCGGGAGATCGGCCCGGTGGGCGTCCGGGTGCACCAGGCGATCAAGGCCGCGCTGGACCCGGCGGGGCTGTTCAACCCCGGGAAGGTGTGCTGAGGACTCAGCTCTTGTCCTCGGCCGGGGTGGCCTGGGTGATCAGCAGCAGGACCTGGTAGGCCACCGGGGGCTTCGGCTCGCCCGGGCAGTCCTGCGTGGTGATGGTCAGCCCCGGCGGGATCAGCAGCGTCGAGGTCAGCGCGTCGATGCAGCCCTGCTTGTAGTGCCGGGCCTCGTCGGTCTCCTTCGCCAGGGCCGGGTCGGCGAGCATCTGCTGCAACCGCTGCGTCTGCTCGGGGGTCAGTGCCCCGGTCGAGTCGACCCCGTCGCCCGCGCAGTCGCGGCACTGCCACCGCCCGGTGCGGTCGACCTCCAGCGTGCGCGCCGGGCCGTCCGCGCCGAGCTGCTGCACCAGCGAGACCCGTCGCCCGTCCGGCGTCGGCGAGGCGGTCACCGCCCCGCCCGGCGTGGTGGCGCCCTCGGCCGGATCGAAGAACGAGCAGCCGCTCAGGGCGATCGCCAGCAGGACGCCGACGGACAAAGCACGGACGCGCGACCAGGATGGGCGAACCACGCCGCGAAACCTACACTTCCGTAGGTAAGGCCGGTACCCTCCGGACCGACGTTACCGACGGGTCACCGGGAAGACGACGGAAGCTCGGCGCTGTCGCCGTCGGCACCCCGGTCCGCCGCGAAACCACGGACGTCCGGCGCGCCCAGCCGGGCCGCGTCGGCCGCCACGTCGTCCGCCATCAGCTGCGACTGCCGCTCGGCCTCCACCCGGGCCCGGTAGTGGGCCAGTTCGCGGGCGCGGGTCGCCTCGTCCCAGCCGAGCACCGCACCCATCAGCTCGGCGGCGTGCTCCGCCGACTCCAGACCGCGGTGGCTGGTCTCGATGGAGATCCGGGTGCGCCGGGTCAGCACGTCCTCCAGGTGCAGCGCCCCCTCGGCACGGGCCGCGTAGGTCACCTCGGCGGCCAGGTATTCCGGTGCGCCGGCCAGCGGGGAGCCGAGCAGCGGGTCGGCGTCGACCAGGGCGAGCAGGTCGAGGGTGAGCGTGCCGTAGCGCTCCAGCAGGTGCTCGACGACCCCGACCGGCACCTTGTGCCGGCGGGCCAGGTCGGCCCGGTCCCGCCACATGGCCGCGTACCCGTCGGCGCCGAGCAGCGGCAGGTCGGCCGTGCGCGACGGCCGGGTCCAGCCGAGCCGGTGCACCGCCCGGTCGACCACGTCCGACGCCATCACCCGGTAGGTCGTGTACTTGCCGCCGGCCACCAGGAGCAGCCCGAGCATCGGCTCGACGACCGCGTGCTCCCGGGAGAGCTTGGAGGTGGAATCCGCCTCGCCGGCCAGCAGCGGGCGAAGCCCGGCGTAGACGCCCTCGATGTCGTTCGTGGTGAGCGGGCGGTCCAGCACCGTGTTGACCTGCTCCAGCAGGTAGTCGATGTCCTTGGCGGTGGCCGCCGGGTGGGACCGGTCGAGCCGCCAGTCGGTGTCCGTGGTGCCGATGATCCAGTGCCCGCCCCACGGGATGACGAAGAGCACGCTGCTGGCGGTACGCAGGATCAGCCCGGCCTCGCCGGTGATCGCCGAGCGGGGCACCACGAGGTGCACGCCCTTGGAGGCCCGGACCCGGAAGCCGGGGCGCAGCCCGACGTCGTTGAGCATCCGCGACATGTCGTCGCTCCACACGCCGGTCGCGGCGATCACCGTGCGGGCGCGTACCTCGAACTCGGCGTCCGGCGAGCCGGCGGGGGCCTCCAGGTCGCGGACCCGGACCCCGGTGACCTCCCGGGCCTGCCGGATCAGACCGACCGCCCGGGCACTGGTCACCACGGTCGCGCCGAGGCTGGCCGCGGTGCGGGCCAGGGTCACCACCAGTCGGGCGTCGTCGACCTGCCCGTCGTAGTAGCGGATCGCGCCGGCCAGCTTGTCCGGCCGCAGGCTCGGGAAGACCCGGCGGGCGCCCTCCCGGCTCAGGTGCCGGTGCAGCGGCATGCCGCGCCCGCCGCCGAACACCCCGGCGAAGACGTCGTAGGCGGCCACCCCGGCGCCGTAGTAGGAGCGGCGGAAGAACCGGCGGGGCAGGTCGCGCACTCCGCCCTCGGCGGGGAGCGGGACCATGATCGGCACCGGGCGCACCAGGTGCGGGGCGAGCCGGGTGGCGAGCAGCCCCCGCTCGGTCAGCGCCTCGTGCACCAGGTGGAACTCCAGCTGCTCCAGGTAGCGCAGGCCGCCGTGGATCAGCTTGCTGGACCGGCTGGAGGTGCCGGCGGCGTAGTCGCGCGCCTCCACCAGGGCCACCTTCAGGCCGCGGGACGCGGCGTCGAGCGCGGCGCCCGCCCCGGTCACGCCACCGCCGATGACCAGCACGTCGAACCGCTCGGCGCGGAGTCGGCGCAGGTCGTCGGCGCGGCGCTCGACGGAGAGCTGGCCGGCCGCGGATCGGGACACGTTGGGGTCGCGCACCCGTCCACCGTAACCGTCGCCCGCCTCCGGCGGCACGCACCCGCCGGGCCGTACGGTGAGGGCCATGCAGGTCGGCCCGCCCACCGCTCCCGTCCCCCCGCCCCATCCCGCCCGCCGCGGCACCGGGCCGTGGCCGGTGGTCGCCGCGGCGGTCACCGGCGTCTGGGCCGTGCTGGTCACGGTGCCGGCCCAGCTCGTCGGCTGGGTGGTCGACCTGCTGGTGCTGGTCGCCGGCCTGGACCGCACGCTGGCCGTCTGGCCGGTGGTCGCGCTGGTCACCGTGCTGCTGGTGGGCGCGCCCACGCTGGCGCTCGCGCTGCTCCCCCGTTCTCCCGCGATCCGGGCGATCGGCCGCGCCTGGCTGGCCGGCACGCTCGCGCTCGGCGCGCTGACCCTGCTCCGGGCGCTGCCGCCGGTGCACCACGAGGCGTACCTGGCCGCGCTGGCGGCGACCGCCGCGCTGCTCGCCCTGGCCCTCGACCGGCTCGCCCGCCGTCGCCCGCCCGCCGCGCCGGCTCCGGGCGGCACGCCGGCTGCGGGCGGTGCGGCGGGCGGTCGGGGCGACGTCGGGGTCGGCGCCGGCGGCCGGGGTGGGCGGTTCGGGCCGGTGACGCTGCTCGCGGTGGCCGGCGGGCTGGCGTCGCTGCTGCCCTGGGTCTGGGTGGGCGCGCTGGGCGGCGCGCTGGAGACCCTGCTCGCCGCGCTGGCCGCCGCCGCGCTCGGCGCGCTCGCCGGGGTGCTCCTCGGCCCCGCGTTCTGGGCCGCGTTCGCGGTCGGCGCACCGCCCCGGCCGGCCCGGCTGGTGCTGGTCGGCGGGCTGGTCGCCGGGGTCACCCTGGCGCTGCTGGGCGCCGGGGCCGGCCAGTCCGGGGCGCACCTGCCGGCGCTGCTCCTGCTGCCCCCGCTCGGCTTCGTGCTGGGCGCGCTGGAGGCCGCGGCCCGGCACGCCGGCCGGCCGGCCGGGCGCGCGCCGGTGCGCTGGCTGGTCGGCCTCGCGCTGCTCGGGCCGCTGGCGTTCACCGACCCGGAGGAGGTCACCGTCCTGCTGGCGACCACCCGCGACGTCCCGTTCTGGGTCACGGTCGCGACCGGCGCCGCGTTCGCCGTCGCGGTCCTGCTCGCCGTCGGGTACGGCGTGCTGCTCGCCCGGCCCCGCGCCGGCGCGCCCCGGCGCGGCCTGGCCGGGCTGGCCGCCGCGGCCCTGCTCGCCGCCGTGGTCGTGGTGTACGCCGTTCCCGGTCAGCCCGGCCTGCACGGGGAGCGGCTGCTGGTGGTGCTCCGCGAGCAGGCCGACCTGACCGGCATTCCCGCCGGCGCGCCCGGTCGGGCCGGCCGGGACGCCCGGGCGGCCGAGGTCTACCGGCGGCTGGTGGCCACGGCCGAGCGGACCCAGGGCGACCTGCGCCGCGAACTGACCGGCCTGCGCCTGCACCCGACGCCGTACTACCTGGTCAACGCCATCGAGACGGACGGCGGGCCGGCGGCCCGGGCCTGGCTCGCCGGCCGCCCGGAGGTGGCCCGGGTGCTGGTGAGCCAGCGGCTGCGCCCGCTGCCCGCGGCGGCGCCCCCGACCCGGGGCGACGTGCCGGCGCCCGCCGGCCCGGCCTGGAACGTCTCGCTGATCGGCGCGGACCGGGTCTGGTCGGAGCTGGGCGTGACCGGCGCCGGCGTGGTGGTGGGCAGCTCGGACTCCGGGGTGGACGGCCGGCACCCGGCGCTGGCCGCCGGCTTCCGGGGCGGCGACGACTCCTGGTACGACCCCTGGGAGCACCGCCGGACGCCGGCCGACCGGGGCGGCCACGGCACCCACACGGTGGGCAGCGCGGTGGGGCGGAACGGGATCGGGGTGGCCCCCGGCGCGAGCTGGGTCGGCTGCGTCAACCTGGACCGCAACCTGGGCAGCCCGGCGCGCTATCTCGACTGCCTGCAGTTCATGCTGGCCCCGTTCCCGCCCGGCGGGGATCCGCTCACCGACGGGCGGCCGCACCGGGCGCCGGACGTGCTGACCAACTCGTGGGGCTGCCCGCCGGTGGAGGGCTGCGACCCGGGTGCGCTGCGACCGGCGACCGCCGCGCTGGCCGCGGCCGGCATCCTCGTGGTGGCCGCCGCCGGCAACACCGGCCCGTACTGCGGCTCGATCGCCGACCCGCCGGCGCCGTACCCGGACGTGCTCACGGTCGGGGCGGTCGACCGGGCCCGCCGACTGACCCGGTTCTCCAGCCGGGGGCCGGCGGCCGGGGGCGCCGCCAAGCCGGACCTGGTCGCGCCCGGCGCCGGGGTGCCGTCGGCGTACCCGGGGGGCGGTTACGCCACCCTGGACGGCACCTCGATGGCGACTCCGCAGGTGGCCGGGGTGGTGGCGCTCATGTGGTCGGCCAACCCGGCGCTGGTCGGCGACCTGGACCGGACCCGGCGCATCCTGACCGAGACGGCCACCCCGGCCGGGCTGCCCGCCGACGCGCCCTGCGGCGGCGCCCGGGACCTGGTCGGCGCCGGCCTGGTCGATGCGTACGCGGCGGTCCGCGCCGCGCGGGCCGTGGACCTCGGTTAACAACCCTGTCCATTGGCCAGCGGATGGCCTAGGGTCGGCGTCCATGGACGTGGAGATCATCGAGCTGGGGCCCGAGCGCCTGCCCGAGGTCGTCGACCTCTGCCGGCGTGCCCTCGACCTGCCGGAGGACGCCGCCGAGGCGCCCGCGATCGTCGCCACCCTGGCCGACCGCGCGGAGGCCGACCGGACGGTGCTGCGACTCGGTGCCGCCCGCGGCGGCGCGCTGGTCGGGGTGCTGGTCGGCTCGCTGTCCGCGCGGGAGCCGCGGCTCGGTCACGTCGACCTGCTGGCGGTGGCACCGGAGGAGCGCCGCCAGGGCATCGGCGGGTCCCTGCTGGCCGAGGCCGAGGCCCGGCTCGCCGGGCTCGGCGCGGCCGAACTGCTGCTGGCCGGGAACCCACCGCACTACGCCTGGCCGGGCATCGACGTGCGCTACACGCCGGCGGTCTGCGCCGCGCTGCGGCTCGGCTACCGGCAGGACCGGACGGCCTGGAACATGACCGCCGACCTGACCGGGGGCTCGGCGGCGCTGCGCTCGACCGAGGCCGCCGAGCAGCGGCTGGCCGGGCGAGGGGTGACGGTACGCCGGGCCGAGCCGGCGGACCTGCCGGCGCTGTCCGAATTCGCCCGGGCCACCTTCGGCGGCGCCTGGGACGGCGAGCTGGCCGGCTCGGTGGGGCGGCCGGACGCGGGCGCGCACCTGGCCGAGCGGGACGGCGAGATCCTCGGTTTCGCCGCCTACGGGTCGTCGCGGCCGAGCTGGTTCGGGCCGATGGGGACCGCCCCGGCGGCCGAGGGCTCGGGCATCGGCGGGGTGCTGCTCCGGCGCTGCCTGCGCGACCAGGCGGAAGCCGGGATCGAGGCGGCGCAGATCGGCTGGGTGGGCCCGGTGCCGTTCTACTCGGGGGCGGCCGGCGCGCGGATCGAGCGGGTGTTCTTCCTGTATCGAAAAGCACTTAACGGACAGAAGTAGCTAAAGTTACATAGACGCTAATAATGCCGTTCGGCCTCCTCGGCCATCGACCGGCCCCTACGGTCGGGAATTAGAGGAGGCGGGCATGACCACGGACGACGAACGGACCGACGACCAGCCGGCGAGCTGGCGTCCGGTCGGCGAGCTTCCCGGGCAGCTGCCGTTCGACCGGCTCGACTTCGGCGACGCCGAGCAACTCGCGGAGATGGCCGGGGCCGACGGGGCGTCCACCGACGAACCGCTGCAACTGGTGGACGAACCGATCCGGCTCACACCGCCCTACGACCGGGCACACAAGCGGCGCAACCAACGTCGACTGCCGACCTGAGACAGACGGAAAGGGGGCGGACCGCTGACGCGGCCCGCCCCCTTTCGGCGTGCTGGTGGAGCTGGACTCAGAAGTCCATCTCCCCGCCACCCGGGCCAGCCGGGGCGGCCGGGGTCTTCTCCGGCTTGTCCGCCACGACGGCCTCGGTGGTGAGGAACAGCGCGGCGATCGAGGCGGCGTTCTGCAGCGCGGAACGCGTCACCTTGGCCGGGTCGATGATGCCCGCGGCCAGCAGGTCCACGTACTCGCCGGTCGCGGCGTTGAGGCCGTGACCCGGGTCGAGGTTGCGGACCCGCTCGACGACGACGCCACCCTCGAGGCCGGCGTTGACGGCGATCTGCCGCAGCGGGGCGTCCAGCGCGATCTTGACGATCTGCGCGCCGGTCGCCTCGTCGCCGGCCAGGTCCAGCTTGTCGAAGGCGGTCTTGCCGGCCTGCACCAGCGCGACGCCACCACCCGGGACGATGCCCTCCTCGACGGCGGCCTTCGCGTTGCGGACGGCGTCCTCGATGCGGTGCTTGCGCTCCTTCAGCTCGACCTCGGTGGCCGCGCCGACCTTGATCACCGCAACACCGCCGGCCAGCTTGGCCAGGCGCTCCTGCAGCTTCTCGCGGTCGTAGTCGGAGTCGCTCTTCTCGATCTCGGCCCGGATCTGGTTGACCCGGCCCTGGATCTGGTCGGCGTCGCCGGCACCGTCGACGATGGTGGTCTCGTCCTTGGTCACCACGACCTTGCGGGCGCGGCCCAGCATGTCGAGGCTGACGGCGTCGAGCTTGAGGCCGACCTCCTCGCTGATGACCTGACCACCGGTGAGGATGGCGATGTCGGCCAGCATGGCCTTGCGGCGGTCACCGAAGCCCGGCGCCTTGACGGCGACCGACTTGAAGGTGCCGCGGACCTTGTTGACCACCAGGGTGGCCAGGGCCTCGCCCTCGATGTCCTCGGAGATGATCAGCAGCGGCTTGCCCGACTGCATGACCTTCTCGAGGATCGGGAGCAGGTCCTTCACCGACGAGATCTTGCTGTTGACGATCAGGAGGTAGGGGTCGTCGAAGACGGCCTCCATACGCTCCGGGTCGGTCATGAAGTAGGCGGAGATGTAGCCCTTGTCGAAGCGCATGCCCTCGGTGAGCTCGAGCTCGAGGCCGAAGGTGTTGCTCTCCTCGACGGTGATGACGCCTTCCTTGCCGACCTTGTCCATCGCCTCGGCGATGATCTCGCCGACGCTGGGGTCGGCGGCGGAGATGGAGGCGGTGGAGGCGATCTGCTCCTTGGTCTCCACGTCCTTGGCGAGCTTCAGCAGCTCCTCCGAGACGTTGGCCACGGCGGCCTCGATGCCCCGCTTCAGGGCCATCGGGTTGGCGCCGGCGGCCACGTTGCGCAGACCCTCACGAACCAGGGCCTGGGCCAGGACGGTCGCCGTCGTCGTGCCGTCACCGGCCACGTCGTCGGTCTTCTTCGCGACCTCCTTGACCAGCTCGGCGCCGATCTTCTCGTAGGGGTCCTCGAGCTCGATCTCCTTGGCGATGCTCACACCATCGTTGGTGATGGTGGGGGCACCCCACTTCTTCTCGAGCACGACGTTGCGGCCCTTGGGGCCGAGGGTCACCTTCACGGCGTCGGCGAGCTGGTTCATGCCCCGCTCGAGGCCGCGGCGCGCCTCTTCGTCGAACGCGATCATCTTGGCCATACGGCGTTGTCCTCCTGGACACTCACGGGCCACCCGAGGGTTCCCCGGATGGGCCGTCTGGTGTACGCACCTTGGGGACGTCGCCACCTGGCGACGACGACGTCTCCTCGGTCGGGCCGGACAGCCCGCGACGACCGGCCCCGTGCCACTCCGGCGCCATTTCGACACCGGCGCGGCCGTGGCCCTACCGCCCCGACCATTGGCACTCACCGTACGCGAGTGCCAATGACCTGTTTAGCACTCTCCCTAGCCGAGTGCAAGCACGATGTCGCCGCTCAGCCGAGTTCCGCGGCCAGCCGGGCGGCGTTCACCGGACCTTCCTGCGCCCGCTGTTCGGCGTACGCGGCGACCAGGCCGACGAGCTGCGCCAGGTAGGCCGGGGTGGCCAGCACGGCGCCCGCCACGGCCAGCACCACGGCGCCGGCGGCGGTGCCCGGAGCGGCGGCCATCGGGTCCAGCCCGAAGACGAGCTGGTTGACCACCCCGATCACGCCGTCCAGCACCGCCGCGGCGATCAACACGCACATGACCAGCGCGACCCGGCCCAGCACAATGCCGAACCGCCGGTGGAACATCCGCCACGCGCGGCCGATCGGCTCCTGCCGCTCGAACAGGTAGATCGGGCCGAACAGGGCGAACGCGCAGGCCGCGTAGAGACCGGGCAGCACGCAGAGGCAGGCACCCACCGTGGTCAGCAGCGAGACCACGAGGGTCCAGCCCCAGAGGCCCAGGGCGCGGCGCAGCCCGTAGCGGAGGGCGGCCCCGACCCCGACCGGCTCGCCGGCCGCCTGGCGGGCGACCACCCAGGTGCCGGCGGCCCAGCCGGTGCTCTGCAACGGGCCGAAGATCAGGGCGGCGAGGAGCACCGCGCCGTAGAAGGCGAACAGGTGCTCGAAGTAGCCGTCGGGCAGCACCGGGGCGCCGTTCGCGCCGGTGACCGGCTGGTCGGTCGGCGCGAGGGCGAGCGAGATGACCGCGATCACCGCCGCCGGCACCGTCTGGGTGAGCAGCATGATCGGCAGGAGCTGGCGCCAGCCGCGCCGCAGCGCGCCCCCGCACCGGCTGAACCAGCCGCCGACGCCCGCGTGCGGCGGGGTGACCAGCGGGTCCTGTGGATCGAGGCCCGGGTGCCAGCCGTACGGCGGGCCGGGCAGCGGGTAACCCGGGTAGGCGGCGCCGGGCAGCGGAGCCGCCCCGGCCGGCCAGGTCCAGCCCTGCGGCGTCCCGGCGGGGTCCGCCGGGTACGGGTCCCAGGGCTGCGGCCCGCCGGAGCCGGGCTGGCCGGGCGCGGCGAACCCGCCGGGGTACGGGTCCCAGGGCTGGCCGGGGGCGGCAGGCCGGTCGGACGCGCCGGGTTGCGCCGGCACGACGGGGTCGGTCGGGGTGGACGACCCGGGCGCGGTGGGATCGACCGCATGCCCCGGCGCCGGAGCCGGCGCGGTGGCCGGCGGCATGGGCCGGGTCGGGTCGACCGGGGCACCGGGCGACGCCGGGCGAACCGGCGGGGTGGAACCCGACGGGGGCAGGTCGGACATGAACCCTCCTCAGCAGCTGCGGCTGGAACGGCTCATGATCTTCCACGGCGCGGGCCTGCACCGCAGCCCCTGGGTCGGGTGGAGCGGCCACCGATCGGGCGGCGGCCCCGAAAGATCAGGCGATGACGCGGACCCGCTCGGCCTGCGGGCCCTTCTGGCCCTGGGCGATCTCGAACTCGACCCGCTGGCCGTCGTCCAACGCCTTGTAGCCGTCCATCTCGATCGCGGAGAAGTGGACGAAGACGTCCTGCCCGCCGTCGACGGCGATGAAGCCGTAGCCCTTTTCGGAGTTGAACCACTTCACGGTGCCCTGTGCCACGGTGCACTTCCTCACTCTGCGCGGCGTTTCACAACCCCCGGAGACCGGCGGACCGGCACCGGTGAGCCACCGGTTCGGCGATCGGCGACGGCCGCTGAATCGGGTGACCGAAATCGCACGCTACACGAGGCGTGACGACCGCGCACGACCACAAATCGGGCATATTTCGGCCACTGTCCGGGCCCGGCCGGGCGCGGGTATCGGCCCTTCCGGTATGCATGGCGACATGACCAGCGCGCCCACCACGACCACCACCGTTCGACGGGTCCGCCCGGCGGACGCCGCCCGGATGCGGGCGCTCCGGCTGGAGATGCTGGCCGACTCCCCGCTGGCGTTCCTGGAGACCGTGGCGGAGGCCGCCGCCCGGCCGCACGCCGACTACGCGGCCCGGATCGCCGCCGTCTCGCACGGCGACCACAACGCCCAGTTCGTCGCCGACCCGGGCGGCCGCCTGGTCGGCCACGCCGGCGGCACGGTCGACCCGGCGGAGCCCGGGCTGACCGTGATCTACGCCGTCTACGTGACGCCGGCCTGGCGGGGCAGCGGGCTGCTCGGCGCTCTGGTGGACGAGGTGGCCGCCTGGTCCCGGGCGTGCGGCCGGCCCGAGCTGATGCTGGAGGTGGTGGTCGGCAACGACCGCGCCCTCCGGGCGTACGAGAAGCTGGGCTTCGTGGACACCGGCGTGCGCGTCCCCCACCCGAGGATCCCCGGTCTCAACGAACTCCAGATGCGCCGCCCCGCCTGACCTTTCGGGTGCGTCTGTTGTCGCCGGAGCGACAACAGACGCACCCGAACCGCAACCGGCCTCAGACGTGCCGGCGGCTCTGCACGATGCGGAAGCGGTTCGCCACGTACGCGCCGTCGGTCAGCGCCGAGTTCGCCGCCGGGTTCGCCCCCGAGCCGTGGAAGTCGGAGAACGCCGCCGACTGGTTGACGAACACCCCGCCGGTCAGGTTGCAGGACAGGTGTACGCCGGCGTCGACCGCCGCCGCCTCGGTGGCGTCCAGCACGGCCTCGTCGGTGGAGTAGACGCCGGCGGTCAGGGCGCCCTTCTCCCCCACGGTCGAGCGGAGGATCTCCAGGCTGTGCGCGGTCGAGTCGGTCGCGATGGCGAACGAGATCGGCCCGAACCACTCGCGGGAGTAGGTGGCGGTGTCGGCCGCGTCGAGCTTGACCACGGTCGGCGTCCGCACCACCGCGTCCGGGAAGGACGGGTGCGCCACGGTGCGCGACTCCAGCACCGGCTCGCCGACCTTGGTGACCTCCTCCAGCCGCTCCAGCACGCCGTCGTTGACGATGGCGCCGGTCAGCTCGACGCCCCGGGCCGGGTCCGCGGTGAGCTTGGCGACCGCCCCGGCGATGCCGGCGGCCACCTCGTCGAAGCTCTTGTGCCCCTGGTCGGTCTCGATGCCGTTCCGGGGGATCAGCAGGTTCTGCGAGGTGGTGCACATCTGGCCGCTGTACAGGGTCAGCGTGAAGCCCAGGTTGCGGCACATCCCGGCGAAGTCGTCGGTGGAGTCGATCACCACCGTGTTCAGGCCGGCCTTCTCGGTGTAGACGGCGGCCTGCCGGGCGTTCGCCTCCAGCCAGTCGCCGTACTCGGTGGAGCCGGTGAAGTCGACGATCCGGACGGCCGGGTGCAGGGCCAGGGTCGAGGCGAGCTTCTCGCCGTCCGCCTCGGGGGCGAGCTGCACCAGGTTGGGGTCGAAGCCGGCCTCGGCGAGCACCTGGCGGGCGTACTTCACGGTGATGGCGAGCGGCAGGACCGCGCGCGGGTGCGGCTTGACGACCACCGGGTTGCCGGTGGCCAGCGAGGCGAAGAGCCCCGGGTACGAGTTCCAGGTCGGGAAGGTGTTGCAGCCGATCACCAGCGCCACCCCGCGGGGCACCACGTGGAAGGTCTTGCTCATCCGCAGCGGGTCGCCCTTGCCGGCGGCCTTCTCCCAGCCGGCGGTGCCCGGGTGCCGGGTCATCTCGGCGTACGCGTAGGCGATCGCCTCCAGCGCCCGGTCCAGCGCGTGCGCGCCGCCGGCCTGGAAGGCCATCACGAAGGCCTGGCCGCTGGTGAACTGCACCGCGTTGGCCAGCTCGAAGACGTTCTTGTGCAGCCGGTCGAGGATCTCCAGGCAGACCCCCACCCGGGCCTGCGGGCCGGCGTCGCGCCAGGCCGGCAGGGCGGCGGTGGCGGCCGCCACGAGCTGGTCGGCGGTGGCGTGCGGGTAGCGCACGTCGAGCGCCACGCCGAACGGGCTGACCTCGGTGGCGACCGTGCCGCCGTCGCCCGGCTGGTCGAGCGGGAAGTCGCCGCCCAGGTACGCCTCGAAGGCGGCCTTGCCGTCGGCGGCGGCGGTCTCGCCGTAGACCCGGGGGCTGGGCGATTCGGGATAGGCGGACCAGTACCCGCGCTCCGTGATCGCGGTCAGCGCCCGGTTGAGGGTCTCGGCGTGCCTGTCGTACAGGGGGTGCGGGGTCTCCGTCATGCCCGCCATCATGCAACAGCGAGCCACCAGATCAGTAGTGGCGTGTCACAAGTCAGATCGTCAGCTGCCAGTCGGTCGAGCCGGCCGCCGGCCGGTAGCCGAGCTGCTCGTTGATCGCGATCATGTGGGTGTTCGTCGCCGCGTTGAAGGTGTCGATCACGCGCAACTCCGGCTCGTGCGCCAGCGCGTGGTCGAGGTTCTCGATCTTGGCGAGCAGCCCGAGCCGGTGGCCGCGGTGGTCCGGGTCGACGATGGTGATCTGCTGCCAGGCGTGCCAGGTGGTGTTGGCGGCCAGGCTGACCATGCTCCAGGCGACCAGCCGGCCGGACGCCTCGTGCACCGCCCCGACGCTGTACCGGCGGACCCCGCGCGCGTCGAGCGCCCGCTCCGTGCCGCGGATCCGCTCGGCGTCGACCTTCTCCTGCTCCCATTCGAGGTCACCGAGGGGCGCGTCCACGAGGAGCCGCCCCTCCAGGTAGGCGACGTCGGCGACGTGCTCCTCAGGGGTGCGCTGCCCCCAGCGGACGGTGCGGTAGCCGGCGGCGGCCGTGCGGGCGCCGGCGAGCAGGTCGGCCAGGTGCGGCCGGTCGAGCGCGGTGATGTCCAGCCGGCGGCGGACGTCGGCGAGCGCCGGCTTCGCGCCGACAGCGGCGGCGAAGGCGGCCCCGGGCAGCTCCCGGGCCTCCTCCCCCGGCAGCGGGGTGACGGTCGCACCGATCAGCCGCTTGCCCCCGCGCTCGCGCAGCAGCCGCAGTCCGTGCTCGTGCAGCGCGCGCCCCACCCCGCGCCGCCGGTACGCCGGGTCCACCACCAGTTCGACGCTGGCGGTGTCGGTGTTGTCGAGGGTGTGCAGGTACAGCCGGAGCCAGCCGACGGGCACGCCGTCGAGGCGCGCGACCCACCAGCGGGTGTCGACACCGGGCATCGGGTGTCGCAGCGGCGCCTCGAACCGCCGCCGGCACAGCGGTGGGAGGTCCGGCTCGTCCACGGCCTGGGCCGCGGCCGCCGTCCGGTACATCGCGTCGAGGGTCGCCTGGTCGGCGGGATCGACGGGGGAGACCGAGATGCCCATGCCCGCGAGCGTGGCCCACCGGACAGCGAAGGGGCCAGCGGTTTTCCGCTGGCCCCTTCGGACGTTGGTCGGGAGGGACGTCCGCACAACGCCTCCGGCGTTGGGTCGCAAGAACTTGAAAAGTCTCCGGCGGATGCCCTCCCGCACGGAGCATCTTGCGCCGTCCAATTCCTGCCGTCAAGTCCTTGTCGGCGCGTTTTCCACACTCACAGCGAAAAGCCAGTTACCCAACGGATCACCCCAATCCCCCGCCCGGGCGATCCGCCCTCCCCCGACCGGGCGAGTCGGCGGGGAGTCAGGAGAGGAGGCCGGCGTCGCGGGCGGCCCGGAGGCTGGGCCGGATGCGGTGGGTGGGCCCGACCTCGGGAGCGACCGCGTCGAGGGTCTTGAGGCCCTCGCCGGTGTTGAACACGACGGTCTCCGCCGTCGGGTCGAGCCGGCCGGACTCGACCAGCTTGCGCAGCACGGCCACGGTGACGCCGCCGGCCGTCTCGGCGAAGACCCCGGTGGTCCGGGCGAGCAGCCGGATGCCGGCGCGGATCTCGTCGTCGTCGGCGTACTCCATCCAGCCGCCGGTGCGGCGGACCGCCTCCAGCGCGTAGAGGCCGGCGGCCGGGTCGCCGATGTTCAGCGACTTGGCGATGCCGGTCGGCTTGACCGGCACGATGGTGTCGCTGTCGGCGTGCAGCGCGGTGGCGATCGGGTTGCAGCCGGCGGACTGCGCGCCGAACACCTTCCAGCCGCCGGCCGGCGCCTCGACCAGCCCGATCTCGACCAGCTCGGCGAACGCCTTGTCGATCTTCGTGAGCAGCTCGCCGCTGGCCATCGGGATGACCACCTGGGCCGGGATCCGCCAGCCCAGTTGCTCGGCGACCTCGTAGCCGAGGGTCTTCGAGCCCTCCGCGTAGTAGGGCCGCACGTTCACGTTGACGAACGCGGTGTCCTCGAACTCGTCGGTCTCCACCAGCTCGCCGCAGAGCCGGTTCACGTCGTCGTACGAGCCGTCGATGGCGACCAGGTCGCCGCCGTAGACGGCGGTGGTCACCACCTTGCCCTGCTCCAGGTCGCTGGGGATGAAGACCACCGAGGGCACCCCGGCCCGGGCCGCGTGGGCGGCCACCGAGTTGGCCAGGTTGCCGGTGGAGGCGCAGGCGTAGCGGGTGAAGCCGAGCGCCCGGGCCGCGGTCAGCGCAACCGAGACCACCCGGTCCTTGAACGAGTGGGTCGGGTTGCCGCTGTCGTCCTTGATCCAGAGCGGGGCGGTGACGCCCAGCTCGGCGGCGAGGTGCGGGGCGGCGACCAGCGGGGTCAGGCCCGGGTCGAGGGTGACCCGGGTGGCCGGGTCCTGGCCGGCGGGGAGCAGGGCCGCGTACCGCCAGAGGTTCTTCGGGCCGGCCTCGATCTGCTCGCGGGTGACGGCGGCCAGGGCGGCGGCGTCGTAGTCGACCTCGAGGGGGCCGAAGCACTCGTAGCAGGCGTGCTGGGCGGCCAGCGGGTAGCGCGCGGAACAGGCGCGACAGACCAGGGCGCGGGCCGGGCTGAGGCTGGTGTCGATGCCGGAGGCAGCGGGAAGCGTCGACGTCATGTCGAGGAGTCCTCTCATCTTTCCCCGCATCGCCGGGTGCGGCGGGGACGGAATTGGCACCTGCCCGCCGTCGCTCGTCGTCGAGCGCGCGGGTGGTTGCCGGGGCGTCATCGGGCCGTATCCCTCAGCCCCTCTGGATGAGGTATGCAGTTGTGCCGCCGAGTCTATGCGCGCGCCGGGGCGCTGCCGAGCCGGGTTCCCACGGTGTGAGCTCCCGGCCCGGGTCAGCGCGCGACGACCGCGACCGGTTCGATCACCGCGGGGTGGTCGGTCACGGCGACCGCCGCTGGGGTGGCGGTCGCCTTCCGGGTACGGGTGACCAGGTTCGCGGCCACCAGGGCGCCGATGGTCAGCGCCGCGCCGACCAGCTCCACCGCACCGGGCCGGTAGCCGCGCAGGATCTGCACCGCGAACGTGGTCACCGGGACCAGGTTCATGAACAGCGCCGCGTCGGCCACGCCGAGCCGGCGGACCCCGGTGTTCCAGGCCAGGCCAGCGAGGACGGCGGCGACCACCACGGCGTACGCCAGTTGCGGGGCGACCGCGACGAGGTCGGCGGCGGCCGGCGCGTGCTGGAGGCCGGTGAGGTCGGCGACGGCGCTGGCGGCGACCATGGCGAGCATGCCGGCGACGGAGGTGAGCGTGGTGTAGCGCAGCGGCGACCACTCGGGGAACCGGCTCGCGCCGTGGGTGTAGAAGGCCCAGCCGAGCACCGCGCCGATCATGAGCAGCCCGCCGACACCGAACTGGTCCAGCCCGTCGAGCCGGCCCCGGGTGATCACCAGCCCGACGCCGAGCAGGGCGACCAGGGAGAGGCCGAGCAGCGCCGGCCGGGGGCGTACGCCGTCGCGCGCCCAGCGGACGAGCTGGGTGACCAGCGGGGTGCTGGAGGCGAACAGGGCGATCTGCTGCGGGGTGGCGTGGCCGAGGGCCAGGTTGGTCAGCACGTTGAAGCCGGCGAACCCGAGCACCCCGAGCAGCACCACCTCGGTGGCGCGCCGCCGCGCCCGCAGGGCGCCCCACCCCTCGCGAGCCAGCAGCAGAGCGAGCAGCACGGCGGTGGCGAGCAGGTACCGGGCGGTGGTCAGGTTGAGCGCGTCCACCCGGGTGAGCGCGCTGGCCAGCACGGGGAACATGACACCCCAGCCCACCACGGCGAAGAGCGGGAAGGCGGCGTTACGGAAGCGCATCGCAGCTCCAATGTTCGAGTATCGTCGAACCAACGGAACCGACTCTAGGAGGTTGTTCGACGGATGTCGAACATGGGTTACGCTGGTCACATGGAGCTGCACGAACCCGAACTGCGCGAGGTGCCGGTCACCGCCGTGCTGGCCGCGCTGGCCGACGACGTCCGGCTGCAGATCGTGCGCGCCCTGGCCGAGGGCGGCGAGTACGCCTGCGGCACCTTCGAGTTCGGGGTCTCCAAGGCGACCCGCAGCCACCACCTCAAGGTGCTGCGCGAGGCCGGCCTCACCCGCACCCGGGTCGCCGGCACCAGCCGCTACGTGCGGCTGCGCCGCGAGGAGCTGGAGCGCCTCTACCCGGGGCTGCTCGGGGCGGTCCTCGCCGCGCCCGCCCGCGCCTGACCCCCGCGTCTCGGGCCGCGCGGGGCGGCCGCGGGCTGGGATGATCGCCGGATGCGGACGGCGGCGGCACGGATCGGAGCCCTGGCGGGCGTGGCCCTGCTCACCGCCTGCGCACCCGCGCCGACGCCCCACCGCGTCTCCGCACCGGTCTCACCGACCCCGGTCCCCAGCACGTCACCGCCCCCGCCGGCCTGCTCGCCCGAGGGAATCCGCATCACCGAGCTCGGGGTGAGCGCCGCCATGGGCCTGCGGGCCATGGGCCTGGAGCTGGTCAACTGCGGCAACCGCCCGTACGTGCTGCGCGGTTATCCGGCACCCCGCCTCCGGGACGCCGACGGGGATCCGATCGCGGTCCAGATCATTCCCGGCGCCCGCCCGATCACGTCCGGCTTCGACCAGCCACCCGCCCGGCTCGTCCTGCGCCCCGGCGAGCGGGCCGGCGCCGCGCTGCTCTGGCGCAACCTGGTCACCGACCCCACGGTGGTCGCGAGCAACGGGGCCCACCTCGACGTGGCCCCGCTGCCGGGCCGGCCGACGTACCCGGTCGAGCTGGACGGGCCGATCGACCTCGGCAACACCGGCCGCCTCGGGGTGAGCGCCTGGAAGCCCCACAACGGCACATCCTCGACGCAACCACCCGCCCCGACCGGCCCACCCTCCACGGCACCGACCCCCGACAGCCGCCTCTGAGCGTGATCCCCCGCGAGATCTTGGTAGCAAACGGCCCCCTGAGGGGCCACTTCCTACCAAGATCGCGGGACGCGTCCGGTCAGGCGGGGACCGAGGGGCGGGTGGTCGGATCGGCCACGATGGCGCGGCGCTTCCGGAGCAGCGCGTCCAGGGCCCAGCTGCCCGGGCCGAGCACCGCCACGAGCAGGAACGACCAGCAGAAGAGGGCCGCCAGTTCGCCGCCGTTGTGCAGCGGCAGCGGGTGGTCCGGCTGGTGCACCACGAAGTACGCGTACGCCATCGAGCCGGAGGCGAGCAGCGCGGCGGGCCGGGTGAACAGGCCGGCGAGCACCAGCGCGCCGCAGACGAGCTGGATCAGGGCCGCCCACCAGCCGGGCCACTCGGCGAAGGGAACCGCCGTGCCGGTCATCGGGTTGCCGCCGAGGATGCCGAAGAGCGACGCCGCGCCGTGGCAGAGGAAAAGCGCGCCGGTGACCATGCGGAAGAGCGCGAGTACGGGACCGTTCAGCCGTGCCGGAACCATCGTGACCTCCTGAAACGTGGTGGACGTAGCCCCAGGATGACCGACGACTTTATCGAAGTTAATAAATTCTTTGTTAACGGGACGGGAGCGTGGGAACGCTCCCAAGATGTGAGCCGCTCAGCTTGTTACGTCCTTCCGGGTGAACCGCCAGAAGGCCAGGCCCCAGAACAGCGTCGCGTAGGCGATCGCCGAGATGGCGCCGCGCACCACGTCGTCGGTCTGCACCGGGGTGGAGAGCAGCCCCAGCCAGGCGCTGCTGAAGTGGGTGGGCAGGAACGCGCGCAGCCCGCCCAGCGCGGTGATCTGATCGAGGATGCTGGAGAGGATCCAGAGCAGCACCGCGCCGCCGACCGCGCCGAGCGCGGCGTCCGTGGTCACCGAGAGCAGGAACGCCAGGCCGGCCACCACCAGCAGGACCACCGCCAGGTAGCCGAGCACCCCGAGCAGGCGGACCAGCCCGTCGGCCGGGGCCAGCTCGGCGGCGACCTGGCTGCGCAACGGGGACCAGCCGTAGCGGAGGGTGCCGGCGAGCAGCGCGGTGCCGGCGAGCAGCACCAGCGCCAGCGCCGAGTACGCGAGCGCGACCAGCAGCTTCACCGTGAGCAGCCGGGCCCGGGGCACCGGGACGGCCAGCAGGTAGCGCAGGCTGCCCCAGCTCGCCTCGCTGGCCACCGTGTCCCCGCAGAACAGCGCCACCACCACGACCAGCAGGAAGGACGACGACACGAAGATCGAGAAGAGGGTGAAGTTGAGCCCGCCCGAGGTGGCCAGGTCGACGAGGCTGGAGAACTCGCCCCGGCCGTTGTCGTCATCACCGCCCGAGTCGAACTGGAACGCCACCAGGATGATCAGCGGCAGGAGCACCATGAACCCCAGCGCGAGCTGGGTACGCCGCCGCGACGCCTGCCGGCGGAACTCCGCCCGGAAGGGCAGGGTGGCCGACGGCCGGTAACCGGTCGCCGCCCCGACCGGTCCCACAGAAGACGACTGAGCCATCACCGGTCCCCGCTTCCCCGAGAGTTCTCGCCGACCAGGGCGAGGAACGCGTCCTCCAGGCGCCGCCGGGGCACCACCCGGTCCACCCCGATGCCGGCCCGGACCAGCTCGGCCACCACCTCGCTGCGGGCGGTGCCGTTGGTGTCCACCACCAGGCCGCCGTCGCCGTCGGGCAGCACCCGTACGCCGCCCAGCCGGTCGAGCACCGTGCGGGCCGCGTCCGGGTCGCTCACCTCGAACAGCACGCTCGGCGACTCGCCGACGATCTCCTCGACCGGGCCGGACGCCACGATCCGCCCCTTGTTCACCACCACGGCGTGGGTGCAGGTCTGCTCCACCTCGGCCAGCAGGTGGCTGGAGACCAGCACCGCCCGGCCGTCGGTGGCGTACCGCTGGAGGACCCGGCGCATCTCGGCGATCTGCGGCGGGTCGAGACCGTCGGTCGGCTCGTCGAGCACCAGCAGTTCGGGCAGGCCCAGCATGGCCTGCGCGATGGCCAGCCGTTGACGCATGCCGTGGCTGTAGTTCTTCGTCCGCCGGTGCACCGAGTCGCCCAGCCCGGCGATCTCCAGGGCCTCGTCGAAGTGCGCGTCCGCCCACGGCCGGCCGGTCGCCCGCCAGTACGCCTTCAGGTTGTCCAGGCCGGACAGGTGCGGCAGGAATCCCGGCCCCTCGACCAGCGCGCCGATCCGGGAGAGCACCGGCGAGCCGGGCACCAGCCGGTGGCCGAACACGTAGATCTCGCCGGCGGTGGGCTGGGTCAGCCCCATGAGCACCCGCAGCGTGGTGGTCTTGCCGGCGCCGTTCGGCCCGAGCAGGCCGACCACCTGGCCGGGGTGCACCTCGAAGTCCACGTCGGAGACGGCGACGAAGCCGTCCGCGTACTCCTTGCGCAGGTTGCGCACGGCGAGCGGGACGCCCGCGTACGCCGGGTGGACCGAGCTGTCCTGGCGGCGGTGCCGGCGGCGGGCGACCAGGACGACCACGACGAGCCCGACCGCGATCGCGGCGAGCAGGCCGACCAGCACCCAGCGCCAGACCGTGGCGGTGGTGGGAATGGGTGTCGCGTCGACGGTGGGCAGCACCAGCGGGTCGTCGCCGAGCGCCACGGTGTGCACGGCCGGCTCCGCCGGGGTGGCGTACGCCTGGTCGGAGGTGGCCACGACGACCCGCAGGCGGTGCCCGGCCTCGATCCGGCGGACGATCGCCGGCAGGGTGACCGTGACCGGCTGGGCCGCCTCGACGGTCCGCGGCAGGCCGGTCAGCCGGACCGGCGCGACGAGGCCGTCCGGCAGCGTGGCCGCGCCCTGCGGGTCGACGTCGTAGAGCTTGACGAAGAGCACCGCCTCGCCGGTCGCGGAGGCGGCCCGGATCCGCACGGTCGGCGCGCCGACCACGTCGACCGGGTCGGTCAGCGGCGCCGACTCGAACCGGGCGTGCTGACCGGGGATGTCGCCGGCCACGCCGTCCAGCAGCGAGCCGAGCGCCCCGGCGAACGGCACCGACGAGATCGCCGCCGGGTTGCCGTTGGGCGGGTTGGCGACCGGTTGGGCCGGCCCGGCCAGCGGCACCTCACGGCGGCCCTGCCCGGTCACACCCGGGTAGTCGGCGGTGCGGTAGCCGGTGGCCACCAGCCCCCGGTCGAGCGCGTCGAACCCGGCGATCCGGGAGAAGGTGAAGGTGTCGCCGGGCGCCTCACCCTCGCCCTTGACGTAGTGGTCGAGCCACTGCGCGGTCAGGAACTTCACCCGGTCCGAGTCGGAGGTCGGGCCGGTGCCGCCGTCGTGGCCGCCGGTGAACCACGCGACCCGCACCGGGGTGCCGCCGGCGGCGATGCCGCGTGCGTTGGCGTCGGCCTCGGTGAGCGGGAAGAGGGTGTCCGCCTCGCCCTGCACCAGCAGGGTGGGCGCCTCGATCCGGTCGAGCACCCCGGCCGGCGAGGAGCGGCGCAGCAGGTCGACCGCCGGGCCGTCGGCCCGCCCGGTGGTGGCGATCCGCAGGTACGCGGCGCAGACGTCGGCGGCGAACCGGCCGCACGACGGATCGGCGGCGCCGGCCGGGGCGCGACCGGGGCCGGTGCCCGGACCGGCGCCCGGCTGCGGGCTCGGCGCGCCGGCCGACGCCGGAGCGCCCTCCGGCCGGTTCGCGGTGGTGCCGGAGAGCCCGGCCGGGCCGGAGCCGGCGTTGCCGCCGCCGCCGAAGAAGATGCCGGCCCAGCCCTTCTTGAACACACCCTCGGTGGGCGCCTTGCCGCTGCTCTCCGGCAGGAAGGCCCGGGACAGGTCGTTCCAGGTGATCATCGGGACGATCGCGTCGACCCGGCGGTCCTGCGCGGCCAGCAGCAGGGCCAGGCCGCCGCCGTACGAGCCGCCGACGACGCCGACCCGGGGGTCGCCGGCGGCGTCGAGGCGGATGTCCGGGCGGGCGGCGAGCCGGTCGAGCAGGCGCTGGGCGTCCCGCACCTCGTAGTCCGGGCTGTCCAGGTGGATCTCGCCGCCGCTCCGGCCGAAGCCGCGGGCGGTCCAGGTGAGCACCGCGTACCCCCGGGCGGCCAGGTCCTCCGCGTCGGAGCGCACCGATTCCTTGGTGCCGCCGAAGCCGTGCGCCAGCAGCACCGCCGGGACCCGGTGCCGGGCCGAGGCGTCGCCGGGCAGGTAGAGCGTGGTGTCCAGGTCGACCGGCTGGTCGCCGGCCGGTCCGGAGCGGACGGTCACCAGGGCCGACTCGGTCCGGAAGTCGGTGCGCTGCGGGCGGGCCGCCCAGACCAGCGCGGCGGCGACCAGGACGACCACCACCACCGCGGCGACGACCCGACGAGGGCGGCTGGCCAGGGCGCGCCGGATCCGCGCGACGGGCAGCGGTGATCTCATGCGGCACACGGTACGGGCCGCCGGCTGAGCGTTCCCTGAGATCCGCCGTACGTCCGTCCGGTTGCGCCGTTCGTTGTCCGGGTCCCGTCGACCGCGGAAGGTCCAGAGCGTCCCAGCGAGTTGAATTCGGATCCCGTGAATTCACATCTACGCTCGCAAATCGCCGCCGATGCCACCTTCTCCCCGGCCAGGTCGGACAGTCCGTAGGTGCAAGGTCAACCGGATGTGACGCCACCCGGAGTGACGCGAAGCCGACTCGGCGAGCACGCCCCCACGCGCGCCCGGTTCGACTACTTTTCCGGTCCGGTGCACGGGACTGCGTACGGCGACCTCCCGGCTCCGGACCGTCCCCCGCCGTCGCCGGAGGAGACAGACCATGACCGTCCCCGCGCCGCGGGTCCGTCGACGGCCCTCCACACCGGGCCGTGCCCTTCCCCTGCTGCTGGTGATGGCGCTGCTGGCCCCGCTCGGGCTGCTCTTCGCCCAGACCGACCGGCACACCGGCGACGAGCGCGACCTGGCGGCCCGGGAACGGCTCGGGGTCCGCTACCTGCGCGCGCTCGGGCCGGTCACCGACGCGCTGACCGACGCGCAGACCACGGCGGTCGCCGGCCGCCCGGTCTCCCGTACGGCGCTCACCGCCGCCGTCGAGCAGGCGGCGCAGGTGGACAGCGCGGTCGGCGACCGGCTCCGCACCCGGGAACGCTGGGCCGGGGTGCGGGCCAAGCTGGAGGCGCTGCCGGAGCGCGGGTTCGCCGACCCGGAGGCGGCCCTCCAGGCGTACGGCGAGGTCACCGACCTGCTGCTGGCCCTGCACCGGAAGGTCCGGGAGTCCTCCGGACTGGTCCGCGACCCCCGGTCCGACTCGTTCTTCGTCCAGGACGCCATCGGCGCGGACCTGCCCGCGGCCATGGTCGCCGCCGGCCGCCTCGCCGACCTGGCCACCCTCGCCCCGAGCCGGCCCGCCACGGAGCGGCCGCGGACGGTCGCCGAGCTGGCCGAACTCCGGGTTGCCGCGCTCGGGCCGGCCACCGGCCTGGTGGACGACCTGCGGGCGGCCGTGGACAGCTCGGAGAGCACCGACCTGGGCCCCACCGTGCTCACCCCGCTGGACACCTACCAGCGCGCGGTGGAGGCGCTGGCCACGTTCTCGGCGCCGGCCGGGGCGGCCGGCCCCGACCCGGTCCAACTCGGCGCCGCGCGGCGCGCCGCGCAGTCGGCCGCCGCCCAGCTCCGGCAGGTCATCCTCGACCAGCTCGACGCGCTGCTGGCGGAGCGGGTGGACCGGCTCGACCGGGACCGCTGGCTGGCCCGCGGCGCCGTCGCGGTGGCCGCCGTGCTGCTCGCCGTGCTCGCCGGGGTGCTGGTCACCGCGCTGCGACGGGCCCGCCGCCGGGCCGCCGAGGCCGACCGGGAGCCCGCCGAGGCCCCGCCGGCAACCCGCCCGGACCCCCCGGCCTCTCGCGGCGGGGATGGCGAACTGCTTCCGGTCGGCGCCGGCGACCCCGAGCGGTGGAGGCCGTTCGATGCTGCTCGGTAGGCTCCGGATCCGGGGCAGGCTCGCCCTGCTGGTGATCATTCCGCTGCTCAGCATGGTCGGGCTGGCCGTGCCCGTGGTCCTCGACCGGGTCGCCGCCGCCCAGCGGGCCGCCGACACCGCCGACACCATCCGGGTGGCCAGCCGGATCGGCAGCCTGGTCCAGGATCTCCAGCAGGAACGGCTGCTCTCGGTGGGGTCGCTGCTCGGGCGGGTGACCCGTACCGAGCTGGTCCAGAAGTCCGCCACGGTGGACGACCGCGTCGCCGACCTGCGGGCCGAGCCGCTGCCGGCGCCCGTCCGGGAGGCCCTCGACGGGGTACGCGCGCTGGCCGACCTGCGTACCGCCGTGCTCGCCGGCAGGGCCACGCCGGACGAGATCATGACCGCGTTCCGCGCCGTCGACATGGCGCTGATCGAGGCGCTACGGCTGCCGTTCCAGGTGGACACCGGCACCTCGGCCGGACGGCAGGTGCTGGCGCTGGACGCGCTGCTGCGCGCCGACGAGGGGCTGGGCGCCTGCGCCACGCTGATCGTGCTGGTCAAGGCGACGGGTGACCCCAAGGTGGCCGGCTCCTACATCGCCTGCATGGCCGCCCTCCAGGTGGACAACCAGCGGTTCCGCAAGCTGATCAGCCCGGAGCAGTACCGGCTGGCCATGCTGGACGACGCCGCGGTGGCCGCGCGGACCAGCCCCACCTTCCTGGTCGACAGCGTCAAGGACCCGGTGGCGGCGATCGCGGCGGTGCCGCTCGACGCGCTCTTCCCCTCGGTCCGCTCGATGATCACCCTCGGCCAGTTCGTGGAGAAGAAGATCGTCGCGGACGTGATCGCCGAGACCCGCGGCGAGCAGCGGGACGCGCTCACCGCCGCCTGGCTGGTCGGCGCGGCGGCCCTCCTCATCCTGGTGACCGTGGTGCTGCTCAGCATGGCGGTGGCCCGCACCGTGGCCCGGCCGTTGACCCGGCTCACCCGCTCCGCGGACCGGGTCGCCCGGGTCGCCGAGGCCGAGCTGACCCGGGTGGTCGACGACGAGGCCGAGGCCGTCCCGCCGGTCCGCCTCGAACCGGTGGACGTCCGGGCCCGGGACGAGATCGGCGACCTGGCCCGGGCGTTCGAGCGGGTGCAGCGCACCGCCGCCCGCCTGGTCGAGCGGCAGGTGGCCGGCCGGCGCAACGTGGCGCAGATGTTCGGCCACGTCGGCCGGCGTACGCAGAACCTGGTCGGCCGGCAGATCGCCCTGATCGACCGGCTGGAGCGGCAGGAGACCGACCCGGGACGGCTGGAGCACCTGTACCGCCTCGACCACATCTCCAGCCGACTGCGCCGCAACGCCGGCAGCCTCGTGGTGCTCTCCGGCGCCACCGGCTCGGACGGGCACGTCGCGCCGGTCCCGCTGGCCGACCTGGTCCGCCTCGCGCTCGGCGAGATCGAGGACTACACCCGGGTGGACGTGCAGGTCCCGCCCGGCGTCTCGGCGGCGCCCGCGACCGCCGGCGACCTGGTGCTCGCGCTGGCCGAACTGATGGAGAACGCCACCGTCTTCTCGCCGCCGCACACCCGGGTGCTGGTGGCCGGCGAGCAGACCGACGGCGGCGCGCGGCTCACCGTGGTGGACCGGGGCATCGGCATCGGGGGTGGGCAGCCTGCGGGAGGCGCGCCGCTCACTGGTCGAGGCGCGGCAGATCGCCGAGGCGGCCCGCCGGGACCGGCGGGACCTGCCCTACTTCCGGCTGCCGCACGTCGGGCTGGCCGGCCTGCTGCATCTGCTCCGGGACGAGCCGCGGCTCCAGACCTTCGTCGAGCGGGAGCTGGGCGGCCTGCTGGCGTACGACGCCCAACACCCGAGAGAGCAACTGCTCGGCACCCTGCGGGCGTACCTGGAGCAGGGCCGCAACAAGTCCGCGGCGGCCGCCGCCGCCCACCTGTCCCGGCCGGCCTTCTACGAGCGGCTGGCCCGCATCGGCCGCATCCTCGGCGTCGACCTCGACTCGGTCGAGCAGTGCCTGTCCCTCCACGTGGCCCTGCTCGCCCTGGACGCCGTCCGCACCCCCTGACGGGTCAGGCGGTCAGGTCAGGGCCGTCAGGGCCTTGGCGTAGGGGGCCGGGACATAGGTGGGGCCGCCGGGGGTGAAGACGTCCGAGGTGGCGGCGGTGGACCAGGCCGTCGGGGGGACCGCGTCCACCAGGGCGCGGACCACCGGGGCGTCACGCCACTGCTCCTGCTCGGCGAGCAGGCTCAGCGCAACCACCGATTCCTCCACCTCGCCGACGCACTCGAAGGGCTTGTGCCCGTCCACCCCGAGCAGCTCCCGGTAGCCGGGGATCTGGGACTCGTCGGCCAGCAGGTCGCCGCCGAAGATCGCGGTCAGCCGCTCCCGGGGCATGAACGGGGCCATGGCCAGGAAGACGAACCGGCACTTCGGGCAGTCGCGGCACCAGCGCTCGCTCGCGTCGCGCAGCTTGAACGCGGCGTTGCAGCTGGTCACCACCGCGTCGTACCGGTCGGTCTCGGCGAAGAGCCGGGCGATGTGCAGCTCGGACAGCGACCGCAGCAGCGAGAAGTACGGCTCGGTGAGGCCGGCGTGCTCGGCCAGCGCCGCGCGCAGCAGCCCCTCCGCCTCGACGCCCTTGGACCACTGGTGGTTGATCTCGTGGCCCTGCCAGACCAGGTTCGGATCCGACGCCGAGCGCTCGTTGGACATCACCACCGGCCCGAGCCCGTGCAGCACGGCCGTGGCGACCGCGATGAGCGAGTTGATCGCGGTGACCGGGATGTGCCCGTTCAGGGCGCCGGCCGCGTTGAGGTCGAACAGCACCGGGTCGATCCGCCGTCGGGCGGCGAGCGGCACCAGGTCGGACGCCTCGTTGACCGAGACGATGACGTGGTTGGGGTTGACCGAGAAGGGCACCGGGTCGAAGCCGGCCCGGCGCAGCGCCTCCAGCGTGACGATGGAGTCCTTGCCGCCGCCGACGGCCGACAGCGGGCGCCGGTCGGAGTTGTCCAGCGGCGTGGCCGCCTCCACCGAACCGGCCGGCACCTCCGGGCGCAGCTCCAGCACGTGGGGGAGCTGGTTGCGGTAGGCGTACTCGGCGAGGCCCTTGGTGTAGACGGCGGTCACGAGGTCGGCGGCGGCCGCGCCCAGCGGCGCCGGCAGCACCAGCCGGGGCGGCGCGGCGGCCTTGTAGTAGCTGACCCCGGCGACCACGTGCAGCAGTTCGAGGACCCGGGCCAGGGTGGCCGCGGTCTCGTCGGACACCGGCTCCGCCGGCAGGGGAAGGGTGACCACCTCGGTGAACCGCTGCTCGCCGTCGGGGCCGGTCAGGGCGTAGTCGAACAACACCTCACCGGTGGCGAAGTCGATCGAGTAGGACGGGAAGGTGAAGGCGTCCATCCGCCGCAGCTGCTCGTTAGGCACACGCAATACTAGGCCCTGGTTCGTCCGGCCGTGTCCGGCTGTGCCGGACCGCACCCGCCGACCCGTCGACCCGACCCCCGAGGAGAGCCTGTGCGCCTGTCTGATCTGCGCGGACGTCATGTCGCCGTCTGGGGAGCCGGTCGGGAGGGCCGGGCAGCGGTAACCGCGATCGCCGCGCACGGCCCGGCCGACCTGGTGGCCGTCGACGACAGCGCGAACTTCCTCACCCTGCCCTGGGAGGGCCCGCTCGCCGCGGCCGCGCCGCTGGTGACCGGGGCGGACGGCTTCGCCCGGCTGGCCGCCGCCGACGTGGTGGTCCGCTCGCCCGGGGTGCCGAACACCCACCCGTGGATGGTGGAGCTGCGCCGCCGGGCCGTCCCGGTCACCCAGGGCAGCGCGCTCTGGATGGCCGACCACGCGGACCGGACCGTCGGGGTGACCGGCAGCAAGGGCAAGAGCACCACCTCCAGCCTGATCAGTCACCTGCTCACCGCGATGGACCGGCCGAACGTCTTCGGCGGCAACATCGGCGTGCCGCTGCTCGACCTGCCCGAGGCGGAGCTGTACGTGCTGGAGCTCTCCAGCTACCAGTGTGCCGACCTGACCGACTCGCCCCGGGTGGCCGTGGTGACCGCCCTGTTCCCCGAGCACCTCGACGCGCACGGCGGCGAGCGGGAGTACTACCGGGACAAGCTCAACCTGCTGGCGCACGGCCCGCACACCGTGGTGGTCAACGGCGCCGACCCGCGGCTGGCGTTCGAACTGGGGGACCGGGCGGCGGTGCGGGCCGGCTCGTCGGACACCACCCACGTGGCCAGCGGCCCGGACGGCGCGCCCTGGTTCCACCTGCGGGACACCCCGCTCTTCCCGCGCGCGGTGCTGCCCCTGGTCGGCCGGCACAACGAGGGCAACCTCTGCGTCGCGCTGGCGGTGCTCGACGCGCTCGGCGTCGACGTGGTGGCGCACAAGGACAGCCTCGCCATCGCGGTCGCCGGGTTCCAGGGCCTCGCCCACCGGCTCACCGAGATCGCCGACCCGTCCGGGCTCACCTTCGTCGACGACACCCTGGCCACCAGCCCGTACGCGGCCATGCACGCGATCGACGCGTACGAGGGGCGGCCGCTGACCGTGATCGTCGGCGGCACGGACCGGGGGCTGGACTACACCCCGCTCCGCGATCACCTGGCCGAGCGGGAGATCACTGTGATCGGCATCCCGGACAGCGGCCCCCGGATCGTCGAGGCCCTGGCGGGGTTGGCAGCGGTGCGGACCGAGCTCGCCGAGGACCTGGTCGCCGCGGTGGGGCTGGCCCGCAAGCTCACCCCGGCCGGCGGGGTGGTGCTGCTCTCCCCGGCCGCGCCCAGCTACGGGCAGTTCCGCAACTTCGAGCACCGCTCCGAGGTCTTCGCGCAGGCGGTCGCCGACACCGCCCGCTGACTCAGCGCCGGTCAGCCGGCCGCCAGCGCCGTGTGCAGGGCGCGCATCGACCGGAGCGCCGAGCGGATCTCCTGGAGGTAGCGCCCCGCGGTGAGGGTGGGCTCCGGCACCGCGACCGGCGTGGCGAGCGCCGGGTCCACCCCGACCGTGTCGATCCCGCAGCCGAACGGCACGGCGAGCGTGCGCAGCGCGTCGCAGTGCTGGAACGGCACGTAGATCGGCGCGGTCACCATGAGCACCGGGTCGCCGTCGCGCAGCCGGACGTGCTCGGCCCAGAACCGCTGGGTGTCGGCGGTGTGCGCCCGGCGGCGGTCCGGCTCGCCGGACGGGGCGGCCAGCACCCGGACCGGGGGCAGCCCGGCGGGCCGGTAGGTGCGCGACGACCAGGCCCGGTGCGGGTGGTCCGCGGTCTCGCCGGTCTCCTCGCTCGGCGCGTCGACCCCGAACGCCACGCGCACCCCGGCGTCCAGGGCGTCCACCTCGGTGGCGCAGCCGTGCACCCCGACCTCGGCGAGCAGCCGCGACTCGACCGGGGAGAGGGGCCGGAAGCTGCCCAGCACCGCCACCTCGCCGGCGACCCCGGCGACGGTCCGGGCCAGGTGCGCGGCGTAGGCGGTGCGCCGCAGGCAGGCGTGCGCCAGGCCGCCGAGGACCAGCAGGTGCGCGTACCGGGGCAGGGTGGGCGGGACGGCCCGGACCAGGCCCAGCGCCGTGGCCGCGTCGAGCACCAGCCCGACCGTGGCCGGGTCGAACGCCGGCTCCCGGGCGTCGGGGCGTTCCCGCCCGTCGCGGAAGTCCCAGTGCCGGGCGGAGAAGTGGTCCAGCCCGGCCAGCACCGCGCTCAGGTCACCGGCCGGCCAGTCGCCGCCGAAGTGCCCGACCAGGGCCCGCATCGGCGGGGAGTCCACCCAGGCGCGTACCCCCGCCGCGATTTCCGCCCGGGTCGTCCCCACCGCGCCGGCCGGCAGCGCCACCTCCGTCGTCCGCACCCGGCGGATGCTACCGGCGGCGGGCGGGGGGCGACCGACCGTTGTGGATCGTGGCTACCCTGAGCGCACGAGGATCGGGGGTGGCCGATGGCGGGTGAGGCGATGCGGCGACGGGCCCGGGGCCGGAGCGGCTCGGCGGAGAACCTGGTGCGCCTGGTGGCGCACACCGACCCGGTGGCCCTGGTCGGCATCACGCTCTCCATCTTGCTGTCCGTGACGCTCGACCTGACCAACGCGGCCACCGGGGTCGAGTCGCTGCTGGCCGGGCTGATGGGCATCACCATCTCGCTGGTGCTCGACTCGCTGGCCCGGGCCGAGCGCCGGTTCCACCTGCGGACGCTGCTGGACGGGCCGCCCTGGCTGGTCCGCGCCACCCCGCAGCTCGCCGGCGCGCTGCGCGAGGCGGCCGAGCGGCACGCCGGGACCCGGGTGGCGGCCGAGGCGCAGCGCCGGTTCGAGGAGTTCCGCCGGGAGGCCGAGCAGCTCGCCGCGGGCCGGATCATCCGGCGCGGCGACGACGACGAGGACCTGCTGGGCGCCACCCGGGACTGCACCCGGGAGCTGGTCGGGCTGACCAACGTGATGCCCCGGGTCAGCGGCGAGCTGAGCTGGTGGCGCGGAGACGTCGGTCGGCGCTACTGGGAGGCGAACCTGGCCGCCCTGGCCCGGGGCGTACGGATCACCCGGATCTTCACCTACGCCACCCTCACCCCCGAGCTGTCCGAGCTGGTGGAGACGCAACGGCGGGCCGGCGTGCGGGTGGGGCTGCTGCCGCTCGGGCGGGTCAGCCCGCATCTGCAGGTCAACCTGGCAGTCTGGGACGGGTCGAGCTGCTGGGAGGCGAAGATGACCGCGCACGGCGAGATCAGCGAGAACGAGTTCTCCGTCCACCCGGCCGACGTGGAGCGGCTGACCCGGATCTTCCGGCTCTGCGCCGACATCGCCACCTTCCAGGGCTGAGACGCCATGACGTGGAGCGCGGTGCTGGTGGTGACCGCCGTGGTCTGGGCGGTCAGCGTGATCCGCTCGGTGCGGGTGCGCGCCTTCGTCTACAGCCTGCCGCTGCCGATGACCGTCGCCCTGGTCACCACCGGCCACCGGGTGGACGGTGCGCAGCTGCTCGGCGTGGTCGGCCTCAACCTCTTCTTCGTCACGGTGGCACTCACCCACCGCCGGCTGCGCTGGCCGATCCTCCTCGCCGACCTGGCCGGCGTCGCGGTCTACGTGGCGCTCAGCGCCGGGGTGCTGGCGGTGCCGGTGCCGTTCGAGGCGGCGCTGGCCGGCACCGTGGCGCTCTGGGCGCTGACCATGGTGCTGCTGCGCCGCCGGACCGCCTCCGCGCCACCCCCGGAGCCGGCGGACGCCCGGCGGGACGGCCTCGCCGCCCCGGTCAAGCTGGTGGTCATCTTCGTCGGCGCGCTGCTCACCGGGCTGCTCGGCGAGCTGCTGCGTGGCATGGTGGTCACCTTCCCGTACTCCGGGGTGCTGGTCGCCGTCGAGGCCCGCCGCCAGCTCGCCGAGTTCAGCCGGCACTTCGCCCGCAACAGCCTGGCCCTGGTCGGCTTCCTCGCCGGCCACCACTATCTCCGGGACACCTCGCCGGCGCAGTCGACACGGCCGGGCCGACCGGGCTGCTCCCCGAGCAGTACGACCCGCTCGCCGAGCGCGGGCTGGGCAACCACCCGCAGGCGTACAGCCACCT
>NZ_JBEXLR010000009.1:0-109026 GCF_040610095.1 Micromonospora sp. NPDC004540 | reverse complement strand
GTGCTCGCTGTAGGCCTCCGGCGCGACGATCCAGGACACCTGCGGCAGCGTCCCGTTCGCCACGTCCCGCCGGAAGTCGGCCAGCAGCGCCTCGGACCCCGGCCAGGATCTCGTCGACGCGGGCCTCCCGCCCACGGCGGGCCAGCAGCGCCGCCTCGAAGTCGCGGCGCGCCCGGACCGCCTCGGCGTACGCCTGCTCGCGCACCTGGCGGGCCTCCTCGCGGGCCGCCTCCAGTTCGCCGCGGGCCTGGGCCAGCAGCGCGGCGGCCTCCCGCTCGGCGGCCGTCCCGGCGGCCGCCTCGCCGTCCACGACGGCGGTCCGGCGGCGCAGGAAGTCGCAGAGGTGCGCCGCGTCCTCCCGGATCTGGTCCCACTCCCGGCCGGCGCCGGCGGCGCTTTCCGCGCGGGCCGCGAGCCGGACCAACCGGATGCCCAGCTCGTCCAGGCAGGAGTCCACCTGCCGCTGGTCGTAGCCGGTCTCAACCACGGAGAACCTCATGCGTGTCGCCCCCCAGGCAGCTGGTGTCACTTCCCCACCTGACGATCCTGGGCGGCGGCCACGCTCGCGGCGGTTCCCGCAAAATGTTCAGCATCCGGACGCCCGGACGAAACCGGTCAGGGGTGCTTGGGAAGCACGACCACGCGGCCGAAAAACTCGTCGATGCGGCGCACCACGTCGTTGAAG
The DNA here is from genome assembly GCF_040610095.1 of Micromonospora sp. NPDC004540. Classification (NCBI taxonomy): domain Bacteria; kingdom Bacillati; phylum Actinomycetota; class Actinomycetes; order Micromonosporales; family Micromonosporaceae; genus Micromonospora; species Micromonospora sp. NPDC004540. Next base: position 108,341 of record NZ_JBEXLR010000009.1, on the reverse strand, counting down.
TCGTCCAGGTCGATCGGCTTCGTCACGTACGCGTTGGCCTGGAGGGTGTAGCTGCCGAGGATGTCGGTGTCGGCGTTGGAGGTGGTCAGCACGACGATCGGGATGGTGCGCAGGCTCTCGTCCTGCTTGACCTCGCCGAGCACCTGACGCCCGTCCATCCGCGGCATGTTCAGGTCGAGCAGGATGACGTCGGGCCGCCGGGCCTCGGTGTGCCGGCCCTCGCGGCGGAGGAACTCCATCGCCTCCTGGCCGTCGTTGACCACGTCGATGATCTTCTCGACGTCCGAGTCCTCGAGCGCCTCCTCGATCATCAGGACGTCACCCGGGTCGTCGTCCACCACCAGGATACGAACGGGGCTCGGGGTGCCATGACCCATGGGACTACCTGCTTCGTCTCGGAGGTGGAGCGCCGACGCCGAGGTCGACTGCTGGCGGGGAAATCTAACCGATCAGGAGGCGGCCGGCGTGGCCGGGTCGGCCCGGTCGGCCTCGTGGCGCAGCACATCGGCCAGCCCGGTCACCTGAAGCACCCGGGCCACCCGCCCGGTCGCCCCGGTGACCCGCAACCAGCCGCCCGCGGCGGCGGCGAGGTTGTCGCCGCGGACGAACGCGGCGATGCCGGTCGAGTCGCAGAAGGTCAGCTCGGCGAGGTCCAGCAGCAACTCGCGGTGCCCCTCGGCGGCCAGCCGGTCGATGACGGCGTTGAGCTCCGGCGCAGTGCTCAGGTCGAGCTCACCCGCGAGCCGGAGGCGGGCTGGCCCGCCGTCCCGCTGGCCGTACGTGACGGTGAACGTCACCGTGGCCCCTCTCGCTCCCACCGCAGGCCGGCCCTTGCAGTGCGGCAAGTATACGCAGGTCTCCCCGCCGCGCCCGCACCCTGGCGGTCAGCGTCCCGGCGCGGCCGACAGCCTCCCGACCAGCGCGCGGGCCCGGTCGAGGAACCGCCCGGCCCGGGGAAAATCACGCAGCCGCAGTCCATAGTGGTCGAGGGTGAGCCCGACCGCGCTCGCCGGGACCCGGCGGCTGACCAGGATCGCCACCAACCACTCGACGAACTCGGTGAAGAGGGTGTCGTCGTCGACGTAGAGGGCGGCGGCGAGGAAGTCGATGATGTAGCCGAGGTCGCTGACCGTCGAGTCGAGCTGTGCCGGGGTGTAGTCACGCACCCCCGGCACCCGCTCCCGCAGGTCGGCCAGGGCGCTGTCGATCAGCTCACCGCGCCGCTTGACCAGGCTCGCGTACTCGTCGTCGGCGAGGTGGTCGAGCCGGGCCGGCGGGGCCACGCGCAGCGACCGCTCGTCGGCGAGCAGGTCGGCCGCGGCCGGCGCGTCCGGCGCCCAGGGCACGCCGAGCACCCGGGCCCAGCGGCCGTCGGCGCCGAACCCGCGCCCGCCCACCACCACCGGCACGTCGGAGCGGCGGCACGCCTCGATCATCCGGTGCGCGTGCGGCAGCCGCATCGGCAGCGCGCAGGCCAGGGCCACCGCGTGCGCGTCGTAGCGGTGCAGGTAGGACACCAGGTGCGCGGCGGGCACACTGGCCCCGAGGAAGGTGACCTGCCAGCCGCGCAGCCGCAGCACCTCGGCCACCAGCCGGGCCGGCAGCGCGTGCCACTCGCCGTCCATGCAGGCGACCACGATCCGGCCCCGGGTCGGGCGGGGATTCGCGTACGCGGCGACGGCGGCCACCACCCGCTCGCTGATGTGGGTGGCGGCGTGCTCCTGCACCACGCTCCACTCGTCGCGCGCCCACCGCTCCCCCACCTCGGCCTGCGCCGGGGCGACCAGGTCCAGCAGCACCCGCTCGGCCGGCACGCCGGACTCCAGCAGCTCGAGGGCCACCTCGACGGCGGCGTGCTCGTCGGCCTCGGCCAGGCACTCCAGGTAGCCGGGGAAGGCGCGGGCCGGGTCGGCCTCGATGCTCGTCGCGGTCACGCCCCGGTCTCCCTCGGTCGGTCGGCGCCGGCCGGGCCGGGCACCGCGTGCAGGTGGCGGCCCGGGCGGCCCGGGCCGGTGGCCCGCAACGCCAGCACCGCGATGTCGTCGTGGTCGCCGTGGCCGAGCCAGTCGCAGGTCACCTGTTCGACCCGCTCGGCCAGCGCCGGGGCGGGCATCCGGTGGCAGCCGGTCACCGCGTGCAGCAGCCGCTCGGCGCCGAACTGTTCGTCGCCCCGCCGGCCGCCGCGCGCCTCGGTCACCCCGTCGCTGTAGAGCAGGCAGGTCTCGCCCGGCGCCAGGTGCACCGTAACCTCGCCGATCCGGGGATCCGGCACCACGCCGATCAGCATCCCGCTCAGCGGCACCACCTCGACCTCGCCGGAGGCCCGCAGCACCAGCGGCGGGAGGTGACCGCCGCCGGCCATGGTCAGGGTGAGGCTGCCGTCGCGGTGCGGGCGCACCACGCCCAGCACCATGGTGGCGAACCGGCCCTGCCCGTGCGCCTGGGTGGTCTCCAGCAGCGCGTCGTTGAGCAGCTTCAGCAGCCGACCCGGCTGGGACTCCACCCGGTGCAGCGCGTGCAGGCACTGGCGGAGCTGGCCGGTGAACACGGCCGCCTCGACGCCCTTGCCGGAGACGTCGCCCAGGAAGAAGACCGAACCGCCGTCGACGAGCCGGTGGGAGCCGTAGAAGTCGCCGCCGATCCGCAGCCCGGCCTGCGCCGGCCGGTAGGCCGTGCCCCACTGCACACCGGTGGCCGCGGCCGGCTCCACGGGCAGCAGGCTGGCCTGGAGGGTGTCGGCGACCTCCGCCTGGTCGCGGTAGAGCACGGCCGTGGTCAGGGCGGCGCCGGCCCGGGCCGCGAAGGCGCGGATCAGGTCGAGGTCCGCCTCGTCGTACCAACGGCCGGCTCGACGGGCGACCAGCAGCACGCCCGCCGGGGTCTCCCGGCCGGGCAGCGGCACCACCCGCGCGGTGGCGCCGGCCGCGTCGAGACCGGGCAGCCAGCCGGCCTCGACGGCCTGCTCGACCAGCCAGTCGAGGGCGTGCGGCTCGCTGCCGCCGAGGCCCTCCTCGATCGCCGGCGGCAGCGCCGTGGCGGCGAGCACGCCGCTGTCCACGGCGGGCGCCTCGTCGTCCGCGCGCACCGCCCGCCACCAGCGGGCCCGGCCGGAGCGCGGGGCCAGCACCAGCACGGCCACGTCGGCCACGGTCGGCACGGCCAGTCGGACCACGGCGCCGGCGGCCCGGTCGGGGTGCAGCGGGTTGCCGAGCTTCTCGCCGACCACGGCCAGGAACGCCGAGCGGGCCCGCTCGGCGAGCAGCGCGTCCGCCCGGCTCACGCTCTCGGTGACGTCCTCGACGTAGCAGCAGCGGCGAGCGGCGGAGAGCGGGACGCGCCGCAGCCGCAGCCGCCGCCCGTGATGGGTGAACTCGCCCGGGTCGTCGCCGAGCAGCGCGGGCACGCCGGCCGCGGCGAGCACCTCGCCGGGGACCACCTCGGGGACCAGCCGCTCGGCGACCGGGCTGAGGTGCCGCACCACACCGTCGGCGTCGCAGACGATGAGCCCCTCGCGGAAGTGCTCCACCACCTCCGACCAGTCGGGGGTGGGCACACCGCGGTCCGGGGCCAGGGGCGGCAGGGCCGGCGCGGCGGCGGACCGCGACCCAGCCCGTCTGATGCCCGGCGTGGAGATCCGTCCGTCGCCCGGGTCAGCACCCCTGACGTCGGCAGCAGTCACCAGCTGAGCCCCACTCCTCGTCGATACCCGCGGTCCACCCGAAACGGCGCGTATGGTCAAATCTCTTCGGCCCACCCTACGCCGGTGTGCCGGGACCGCCACCCCACGGCCCGCGCCCTGGCCTGCGGACGCGCCACCCGGCGGGCCGGTTCCGGGGTTGTTACGATCCGGAACGACCCGGCCCGACCGGCAGCCGCGGAAAGGCGTGATGGTGGCACCCCAACGGAGTACGCCCGAGGCGACGCCCCTGACCATCTCCGTGGACCGGTCCGACCCCACGGCCCCGGCCATCAGGGTCGGCGGTGACCTGGCCTTCACCACGGCCGCCCCGCTGCGCACCGAGGTCGACCGGCTGCTGGCCGAGAGCCCCGGAACGCTCGTGCTGGACTTCCAGGACCTGCTCTTCATCGACAGCACCGGCCTGTCGGTGATCGTGCACGCCTGGCGGGAGGGGCAGCAGGGCGGCACCGCGATCCAGCTCCGGGAGACGCCCCGCTTCCTGACGACCATCCTCGACATGACCGGGGTCACCGGCCTGCTGTCCCGGCCGCGGCCCGACGGCCGGTCCGAGCGGCCCGCGACGGACTCGTCCGCCTTTGCCTGAGCACCCCGGGGTTTTCCGATTCGGCCCGAGCTGGGAACATGGCCGCATGCCCTCGCAGCTGTTGACCATCGAGGTCGACCGGCTCGACGCCGGGCGGGCCTGCCTTCGGCTGACCGGCGAGCTGGACTTCGACACCGCGCCGGACCTCGTCGCCGCCGCCGCCGAGCTGCGCCGCGACGGCTACCAGGAGCTGCTGCTCGACTTCGCCGGGGTGGCGCTCTGCGACTCCTCCGGCCTCAGCGCGCTGCTGGTCGTCCACCGGGCCGGCGCCGGCCCGGTACGGCTGGCCCGGGTCAACCCGCAGGTGCGGCAGCTGCTGGACCGCACCGGGCTGGCCGAACTGCTGGCCGTCCCGCCCGCGGAGACCGGCGAGGCCCGCGAGGTCGGCTGACCGCCGCCCGGGAACGGGGGATGGCCCCCGACCCTGGGACCAGGGGCCGGGGGCCGGGGAGGGTGGCTCAGGCGGCCGGGGCGGGTTGCAGGCGCGGGCCGGACTCGCGCAGCTCCCCCACCGTGGGCGAGGCCGCGTCCTCCGGCGCACCGGAATCGGGCGTCTGGAACAGGTAACGGACGAAATCCCCACCCACCTCGTTGTCGTCCGCTCCCGGCCACTGCCCCACACAGTCGACTCCGACGACCTCGCGTCCGCTGCCGTCGCTCTCCTCCAGCAGCGCCCAGAGGGTCACCGGATAGCAGCGGGTGCCCTCCTGGTCCACCTGCCACCGTGCGTACCAGCCGGGCCGGGCGGGGACGATCTCCACGATCCGTTTCACGACGACCTGCCCTTCCGCGTGCGTCGGAAGTTCTTCCGGTCCACCCCGATCGTGCGGCCCCGCCGGGTGACCGGTCCTCACCCGCAGCGAGTGAAGCTGTCCGGCCCGGCGCCGCCCGTTTCCTTCCCAGCAGCGCCGGGAAGGCGACCGGCGCAAGCGCAACCGACCAGGAACGAGGTGCGACGATGCGCAAGCAGATGGAGGGCGACAACCAGCGCCGCCGGGCCCTGGCCCGGGACGCCCGGGAACGCGGTCGGCGGCCCAGCCAGACCGGCGCCAGCCTGAGCGCGTCCAAGCAGATCACCTCGCTGGACCAGCGCGAACGGTCCGGCCCGGCGCCCGCCGGGCGGCACAAGCCGGACACCACGCGCGGCGGTCCCGCGCCGCCACCGGCGGCCGTGGCGGAACGCCCACGCCCGCTGCCCGACGAGCAGCCGGCCCGGGTGACCACGCTGGGCTACCGGGATCTCGTCGACGACGTGAGCCGGCGGGCCGGGGTGGACTTCTTCACCGCCAAGGTCGCGGCCGAGGCGACCGTGCTCGCGCTGGCCCGGGCGCTCGACGACGCCGAGCGGCAGCGGCTGCTCGAGGCCGTGCCGGTGAAGCTGCACGACGTGGTGCCGGTGGACGGCATCGAGCGGCGGCAGGATCTGCCCGGCTTCCTGGCCGAGGTGGGCCGGCGCAGCCGACTCACCCCGGAGCAGGCGCGCTACCAGGCCGAGGCGACCCTCGCCGCGCTGGCCGACGCGGACGGCGAACTGGTCGAGTCGCTGCGCGTACCGGACGGGTTGCGGGACCTGCTCGCGCCGCCGGAGCCCGGCGGCGGCCTGGTGGGTCCCACGTCCGCCACCGCGCCGCTCAACGAGCAGGAGCTGCGTGCCGCGCTGGCCCGCCTGCCGTACTGGTCCAGCGACCGGCAGTCGCTCGTGCGCACCATCGAGCTGCCGGCGGGCAACCTGGACCGGGTGCTCGACCGGCTCGACCTGCTCCGGGTCGAGACGGGTCGGGCTCCGCAGATCGGCCGGCCGGACCAGGACAGCGCTGTGCTCACCGTCCGGACCCAGCAGGTCGACGGGGTGACGGCACTGGACGTGGATCTGGCCGGGCGGATCGACGACGCCATCGACGAGGCCGGCGCCGGAATGAACGCCGGCTGAGCCGGTGGGCGGCCGGGCCGGCGGGCATCCCCCGCCGGCCCGCCGTCGCCCGGGTACCGTTGCCCGCCGTGGAGAGCGACGCCGAGGCCCTGGAGATCGTCGTGGACCGGGCCCGGCCCAGCGGCCGGACGCTGCTCGCCGCCGGGGTCGAACAGTCCTACGTCGACGTCGCGAACCCGCGCCACCTGCATTTCGAGTACGTGCGGCGGATGGCCGCCGTGGTCGACCTGGCCGCCCCGCCGGGCCGGCCGCTGGCCGCGCTGCACCTGGGCGGCGGAGCGCTCACCCTGCCCCGCTGGCTGGCCGCCACCCGCCCCGGCTCCCCGCAGCGGGTGATCGAGCGGGACCCGGCGGTGGTCGACCTGGTCCGCCGCGAGCTGCCGCCGGTGCCGCCCGAGGTGGTCGTGGCGATCGGCGACGCCCGGGACGCGGTCGCCGCCGCACCGGCCGGGGCGTACGACCTCGTGCTGGCCGACGTCTACCGGGCGGCCCGGATGCCCCGGCACGTGACCAGCGTGGAGTTCGCCGCCGAGGTGGCCCGGGTGCTCCGCCCGGACGGAATCCTCCTCGTCAACGTCACCGACCTGCCGCCGCTGGTGCACACCCGCACCCAGGTGGCCACACTGCGCGCGGTCTTCGCCGACGTCTGCCTGGTCGCCGACCGGCGGATGCTGCGCGGCCGCCGCTACGGCAACCTGGTGCTCGCCGCCGCGATCCGCCCCGACCGGCTACCGGTACGCCGGCTCGTCGCCCGCGCCGCCGGCGACCCGGTGCCCGGCGGGGTGCTGCACGGGGCGACGCTCGACGCGTTCGTCGCCGGCACGCTGCCGGCCACCGACGCCACCCTGCCCGAGGGCTGACCGGCCGGGGTTTCCGCCGGTGCCCGGCGGGTAGCCGCGCCGGATGAGCAACGCCGACGACCGATCCACCGCCCGCCGGGCGCTGATCGTGATCGGTCTGGTGCTCGCCACGCTGATCGGGCTGGCGCTGCTCTGGGCGACCCGGCGGGTGCTGGTCTGGGGCCTGGTCGCGGCGTTCTTCGCGGTGGCCCTGAAACCTCTGGTCGACCGGGTGGAGCGGCGGCTGGTCCGGCGCCGGGCCCTGGCCACCCTGCTGGTCTTCCTGGCCACCTTCGTGGTGCTGGCCGCGCTCGGCGCGATGATCGTGCTGCCGCTGGTCGACGAGCTGGGCCGGTTCGCCGACCGGGCCCCGGACCTGATCCGCGAGGCCCGGGCCGGGCGGGGACCGGTCGGCGAGGCGTTGAACCGATTCCACCTGCGCCGGTACGCCGACACCCACGCCGAGCAGATCCAGCGCTACGGCTCCCGGCTCGGCGAGCCGGCGGTCGGGGTGCTCCGTGGCGTGCTCCAGATCGTCGCCGCGGTGGTCACCGTGGTGGTGCTGGCCTACCTGATGGTGCTGGAGGCCCCGAAGATCATCTCCGGCACGCTCAAGCTGGTCGGCGACGGCGCGGCGGAGCGGCTGCGGCGCATCGGCCAGGACTCCTCCCGGATCATCACCGGCTATCTCAGCGGCAACCTGCTGATCAGTGTGCTCTGTGGCGGCCTGACCTTCGGCGTGCTCTTCCTGCTCGGCGTCCCGTTCGCCGGGGTGATCGCCCTGGTGGTCGCGCTCGCCGACCTGATCCCGCTGGTCGGAGCCACCCTCGGGGCGATCGTCGCGGCCGGCGCCGGGTTCGTGCACTCCCCCACCGCCGGCGTCGTGGTGCTGGTCTTCTTCGTGGTCTACCAGCAGGTCGAGAACCACCTGCTGCAACCGGTCATCATGGCTCGCGCGGTCCGGCTGAACCCGTTGACCGTGCTGGTCAGCGTGCTGCTCGCCGCCGAGCTGGCGGGACTCGTGGGCGCCCTCCTGGCCATCCCGGTGGCCGGGATCGCGCAGGTCCTGCTGCGCGAGTTCGCCCGCACCGGCCGCCAGGCGCTGCCCGTCCCGGCCCCCGACGTGCCGGTCCGGCGTCCGGCCGGCGGCCGGGCTCCCGCGGACGGGAACCCGCCGCCGGCCGGCGGTTGATCCGATCCGGTCAGGGCCGGCGTACCACCTCGGGCGACTCGCTCTCCAGCGGCACGGCGTGCGCCGGGACCAGGCCGAGCTGCACGGCGGGCCGGGGCAGGGTGGCGTCGAGCAACCAGTCCGCGCCGACCCGGGCCCGGTTGCTCGGCATCGCATACAGGTGGTAGCCGCGGGTGACCACCTTGGCCGGCAGGCCGGCGAGCGGCACGTGCAGCGGGTTGGCCGCCGCCTCCTTGCCGCCCAGGTCGACCACCCAGCCCAGGTCGCGGTGCTTGTACGACTTCCGGTTGCCCTGCCCGTAGGAGGCGGCGATGTTGTGCGCCGCGAGCTTGCCCTGCCGCTGCGCGTGCTGGGCGGTCATGGCGCAGATCTGGCCCGGGCGGGTCGGGTCGGGCACGGCCGCCGCGTCGCCGCAGGCGAACACCTCCGGGTAGCCGGGGACGTTGAGGTACTCGTCGACCACCAGGCGCCCCTTCTCGGTGCGCAGCCCCAGCTCCGCCACGAAGGGGTCGGGGCGCACCCCGACGCACCAGACCAGGCTGCACGTCGGGACGTACTCGCCATCGGTGAGCAGCACGCCGTCCGGGGTGGCCTCGGAGACCGAGGTGCCCATCCGCACGTCGACGCCGCGCCGGCGCAGCACCCGGTCGGCGGTGACGGACAGCCGCTGGTCCAGCTCGGGCAGGACGCGCGGGGCCACGTCCAGCAGCATCCAGCGGGGACGCACCTTGAGGTGGGGCCGCTGGGCCATCATCCGGTCGGTGAAGAGCTGGCCGTGTGCGGCCACCTCGGTGCCGGTGTAGCCCGCGCCGACCACCACGAACGTGGTCCGGGACCGCTGCTCGACCGGGTCCTCCGCCAGCTCGGCCAGCTCGAGCTGGCGGATCACGTGGTCGTGCAGGTAGAGCGCCTCGGGCAGGCCGCGGAAGCCGTGCGCGTACTCGGTCACCCCGGGGATCGGCAACAGCTTGTTGACGCTGCCGACGGAGAGCACCAGCCGGTCGTACGCGAGCTGGCCGTGGTCCCCCTCGGCGGAGCGGTAGCCGACCCAGCGGTTCTGCAGGTCGACCCGGTCCGCCTCGCCGATCACCACCCGGACACCGTCGAGGGTGCCGGCCAGGGGCACGGAGATCCGGGTGGGCTCGACCACCCCGGCGGCGATCTCGGGCAGCAGCGGCAGGTAGAGGAAGTAGTCGGTCGTGTTCAGCAGGACGATCTCGGCCCGCTTGCCGGCCAGCCGGCTCAACGTCTTCGCCGCGTGGTATCCGGCGAACCCGGCCCCCACGATCACCACACGAGGTTTCGTCATTGCGGCCCCGTTCCCATCGCAGGCAGGGACAAACGTGGCCGACCAGTCAGTCCGCGGAAAGCCGGACGTAACCCCTCCGGCCCACGGCCTCGAGATCCCAGGACTGCCCGAAGGCCCGCAACCGGTCGACGGCGATCCGGCCGATCTCCGGCGGAACGTCCGGGTCGAGGACCAGCCGGCCGTCGACCGGGTTGAGGTTGAGCATCGCCCGAGCCAGAGCCAGCGGGGTGGCGCTCGCCCAGGCCTGGGGGCTGCAGGCGGTCGGGTACGGCACGGCGAAGAGCAGCCGCTCGCGCGGGTACCCGCTCAGCGCCTCCGGCAGCCGGTAGCCGAACTGCTCCGCCACCTCGATCAGCGCCAGGCTGATCCGGTTCGCCTCGGCCCGGTACCCGTACCGGGCCAGCCCGAGGACGGCGAGCGAGTTGTCGTGCGGCCACACCGTGCCGTGGTGGTAGCCGAGCGAGTTGAACAGCCGGTCCTCGCGGGACAGGGTCCGGATGCCCCAGCCGGAGAAGAGGTCCTCCGACATCAGCTGCCGGACCACCCGGTCGGCCCGCTCCGGTGGCACGATGCCGCTCCAGAGCAGGTGACCCAGGTTCGACGTCTTCGAGTCGATCCGGTTCTTGTCGCCGTCCAGGCCGACGGCATAGAAGCCACCGCGCTCCTCGATCCAGAAGTCCCGGTTGAACCGGTCGTACAGTCGGGCGGCGTCCGCCCGCAGCCGACGGGCCAGGGGCGGATCGTCCAGCGGGCCGTCGGCGAGCTCGGCGAGCCGCAGTTTCGCGTCGTAGCCGTAGCCCTGCAGGTCGCAGGTGGCGATCGGCAGCACCGGGATCCGGCCGTCGTGGAAGACGACGCCGTTCGGCGAGTCCCGCCAGCACTGGTTCCCGAGTCCCTCCGGCGAGCGGGTGGCGTACTCCACGTAGCCGTCGCCGTCCCGGTCCCCGTAGCGGTCCATCCAGTCGAGGGCGGCCATCGCGTTGTCCCGCAGGCTCGCCACGAGGTCGTCGTCCCGGGTCCACCGCCAGTACTCGGACAGCAGGATCAGCCAGAGCTGGGTGGCGTCGGCGGTGCCGTAATAGGGGCCGTACGGCTTCACCCCGGTCCGGGTCAGCTCCCCGCTGCGGACCTCGTGCAGGATCTTGCCCGGTTCCTCGTCGGTGAAGTCGTCGCAACAGTCGCCCTGCAACCGGGCCAGGGCGAGCAGCGCGCCGCGCGCCAAGCTCGGACCGGCGACCAGTGTGTGGTACGCGGTGAGCAGGGTGTCCCGGCCGAACACGCTGAGGAACCAGGGCAGTCCCGCGCCGGGCAGCATGATGCGCTGCCCCTTGACCTCCAGCTCCAGCCGGAGCGCGGCGATGTCCTGCCCGGTCCGGAGCATGGTCCGCTCCAGCGCCTGGCTGTCGCTGTGCAGCTGGGCCCGCTCCGCCATCCAGTGGCGGAACGGGTCGGGTACCCGCTCGTGGATCACGTCGGCGATGTCGCCCCGGACCGACTCGACCACCCCCAGGCCCGGCGGCAGCGGCACGTCCAGATCGACGAACCACTCCTCCCGTTGGTGCAGCTCCAGCTCCCACACCAGCTCGTCGCCCTCGACCCGGTCCGCCGGCCGGGAGGAGCAGACCCGGGTCTCTGCGGAGAAGCCGTCGGCCGCGTACGCGAAGCAGAGCTGGTCGGGCGTGTGCCGGCGCGTGATGTGCGCGGAGCGGTCCCGGACCCCGGACTTGACCTCGAAGAGGTCGGCGAAGTCGGCGGCCGCCGCCAGCCGCAGCTCGATGCGGACCGGTTCGGGCTGGTAGGACACCAGTTCCACCCGCTCGTGGAAACCATCGCCGATGTAGCGCAGCCGCCGGAAGCCGAGGCCGTTCGCCGGGAGGCCGGGCAGCTCCGGGCTGGCGAGCGCGAACTGGGCCGAGTAGGGCTGAAGGATCTGCGAGCGGAGCACGAGCAGATGACTGCCGTTGACCGTGAGCACCCACCCGCTGAGCAGCCGCGTGTCCAGGTGTACCAGACCACCGATGCTGCCGGGCGGCACGTCGCCGGACGGCTCCGAGTACATGAAGGTGGGGCCGTTCAGGACGGCGATGGATTCCGTGCCCAGCTCGGGCGGTATCGACCGTTGGTCGCCGCTCTCGCGGGCCGGGGCGAACACACCGGGCGTCGGGTCGGCAGGAGTCGGACGAGAGCCCATGTCGTCACCGTAGGAAGAACCGGCCCGAGCCGTCATCACCCGCTCCGGGTGAAAACCCCCATCTGCGGCCGCCTATATAGACAAATATCATCGGCCGGGCGAGGATGCCCTGATGGGAACCCACGAGACCGCCGGGGGTCGGCCCACGAGGTCCACCCGGCGCACCTTCCTGACCGCCTCCGCCGCCGCCACCGCCGCCACCGTCGCCGCGCCGCTGACCGCCACGCCGGCCGCCGCCGACACCGTCACGCCGCCCGGCCCCGGCCACCCCGTCCGGCCGCAGCCGCCGGACCGCGAGCTGACCGCGCTGCTGCGCGAGATCGACCGGGACCGGATCGAGGCCACCGTCCGCCGGCTCGCCGCGTTCGGCACCCGGCACACGCTCTCCAGCCAGACCGATCCGGTACGCGGCATCGGCGCCGCCCGGGACTGGATCCACGCCCAGCTCGCCGGCTACGCCGCCGCCTCCGGCGGCCGGATGACCGTCGAGCTCCAGTCGTACGTCCAGCCGCCGGCCTCCCGAATCCCGACGCCCACCACCATCACCAACGTGGTGGCCACCCTGCGCGGCGACACCGCGCCGAACCGGGTGTACGTCATCACCGGCCACTACGACTCCCGCTGCACCGACGTGATGGACGCGGTCAGCGACGCCCCCGGCGCCGACGACGACGCCTCTGGAGTGGCGGTGGTCATGGAGTTGGCCCGTGTGATGGCAACCCGGCGAACCGAGGCGACCATCGTGTTCGCCGCCGTCGCCGGCGAGGAGCAGAACCTGTACGGCTCCACGTACCTGGCCGGGCAGTTGAAGGCGGCGGGCGTTGACTGCCACGGCATGTTCAGCAACGACATCGTCGGCAGCAGCACGGCCGACGACGGCACCCGGGACCCGCGCTCGGTCCGGCTCTTCGCCGAGGGCGTGCCGACCGCGGAGACCCCGGCCGAGGCCAGCGTGCGGCAGTCCGTGGGCGGGGAGAACGACTCGCCGTCCCGGCAGCTCGCCCGCTTCGTGTCCGACGTGGCGGAGAACGGCGCGACCGGGATGCGGGTCCGGGTGATCTACCGGCGGGACCGCTACCTGCGCGGCAGCGACCACATCTCGTTCCTGCGCGAGGGCTGGCCGGCCGGGCGGTTCACCGAGCCGAACGAGGATTTCGCCCACCAGCACCAGGACGTCCGGGTGGTCGACGGCGTCCAGTACGGCGACCTGCCGGAGTTCTGCGACTTCGACTACATCACCCGGGTGGCCCTGGTGAACGGCGCGACGCTGTGGTCCCTCGCGCAGGCGCCCGGCACCCCCAAGGGGGTCACCGTCGTGACCACCAACCTGACCAACGACACCACCCTGCGCTGGCAGCGTGGCGCCGAACCGGACCTCGCCGGCTACGAGGTGGTGTGGCGGGAGACCACCGCCCCCGAGTGGCAGAAGGTGCTGCCGGTCGGCGACGTCACCGAGGTGACGATCGACCTGTCCAAGGACAACGTGTTCTTCGGCGTCCGGGCGGTGGACCGGGCGGGGCACCGCAGCCCGGTGGCCTTCCCGAAGCCGGGCAGCTGACCGCCCGCTCACCCGGACCGGGTGGGGCCGCCTCACCCGGCCGCGACGCACGGTGGTGGGAGCGCGAGAGTCGAATCCCGACCGAGGGGAGCCCGCGATGAGCATCCTGCCGTCCGACCGACGTGTGTCCCACTACCGGCAGCAGAGCGGCCGCCCGCAGCTCACGCCCCGGCAGCGCCGGCGCGTCGAGCAGAAGGAGGCGAAGCGGCAGCGCCTGACCGGGCAGCGCCCGCAGGACCGGGGGCCCGGGCGCTGAGGTCCGACGACGCCGGTGGCGGTCGACCGTTTCGGCGGCCGCCACCGCGCCGTCAGCCCAGCCCCGGTACCGGCGCGGTGATCGCCCAGCGCTCGTGGTCCCGCCAGGCGCCGTCGATGAACAGGTAGTCCGGCGAGAAGCCCTCCTGCCGGAACCCGAGCCGCTGGGCGAGCCGCTTCGACGGCTCGTTGCCCGGCTGGATGTTCGCCTCCAGCCGGTGCAGCCCGAGCGCGGTGAACGCGTGCTCGATCACCAGCCGGACCCCGGCCGAGGCGTGCCCGGTGCCGGCGTACGGCCGGAACGCGGCGTAGCCGAGGTAGCCGCCGCGCAGCGCGCCCATGACGATGCCGCTGATGTTCGCGTACCCGGCGATCTCGCCGGTGGCCCGGTCGCAGAGCAGATAACCGGAGCTGCCCCGCCCCCGGATCTTGCGCAGGTATCCGGCGTACTGCTCGGCGTCGTCGGGGGCGGCGAGCCACGGGTGGTGCAGGTCGTGGCTGCGCCGGGCGGCGGCGACGAACTCCGCCTCGTCGGCGGGGCGGGGACGGCGGATCGCGACGCGGCCGTCGCTGCGCAGGTACCTCACGGTGATCCACTCTCGGCCACCCACCCGACCGCTGTCCAACCGGGGTCGCGGTGGGCGCCCAGGTGCCCTAGCGTGGCACTCGAGGACGGGAGGTCGATCATGAGTACTGCTCCACTCGGCACGGTGCTGGTTCCCGCTTCGCCGCTGGGCGGCCCGGTGTCCTGACCTGACCGGCGCGGTTCCCGCCGCCCGACCCTGCCCGGCGTTCCCCTCCGGGCCTGACACCGCCACCCTCGCCGCGAAGCGATCCGGTGATCCGCCCCGCGCGGGTCCCCCGTCCCGGCGTGCCCGCACGCCACCACATCGCTTCCGAGGGAGTTCCTCGTGTCTCCGGACAACCCGTCCGGGCGCCGCGTCGCGCCCGGACCACGTACCCTTGCCCGGTGGTCGGCATGACGGCCACCCTTCCGGCCGGCCGGCTCGGCCCCGACTTCCGCCGGCTCTGGACCGCCTCGGCGATCTCCAACCTCGGCGACGGCGTCACCCTGGTGGCCGCGCCGCTGCTGGTCGCCTCGCTCACCCAGAATCCGGCGGCGGTGGCCGCCGCGGCGTTCGCCCCGCAACTGCCCTGGCTGCTCCTCGCCCTGGTCAGCGGGGCGCTCGTGGACCGGCTCGACCGCCGCCGGCTGATCGTCGCGGTCAACCTGGGTCGGGCCCTCGTGCTGGCCGCGCTGGCCGGGGCGGTGCTCGCCGGGCTGGCCACCGTGCCGCTGGTCTGCGTCGCGTTCTTCCTCACCGGCGTCGGCGAGACCCTGGCCGACACCGCCGCCGGGGCGCTGCTGCCCTCGGTGGTGCCCGCCGATCGGCTCGAACAGGCCAACAGCCGGCTCTCCGCCACCTTCGTGATCGGCAACCAGTTCCTGGCCAAGCCGCTCGGGGCCTACCTCTTCGTGGTGGCCGCGGCGTTGCCGTTCGGGTTCGACGCGGCCACCTTCGGGCTGGCCGCGCTGCTGCTGGCCCTCCTGCGCTGGCGGCCCGTGCCGCCCGCGCCGACGCCCGCGCCGACGCCTTCGCGCCGGTCGCTGCGGGCCGAGGTGGCGGAGGGGGTACGCGCGCTCTGGGCCGTGCCCGTGCTGCGCACACTGGCCGGCTGCATCGCCGTCATGAACGTGGCGTTCTGCGCCGCGTTCGCCGCGTTCGTGCTCTACGCCCGGCAGCGGCTCGGCCTGGCCGAGGTCGGGTACGGCCTGCTGCTGACCGCCTCGGCGCTGGGCGGCCTGGCCGGCAGTGCGCTGGCCACCCGGCTCCGGTCCCGGTTCGGCACGCCCGCGCTGCTGCGGGCCGGGTTGCTGATCGAGATCGGGCTCCAGGTCGTCCTGGCCACCACCCGGCACCCGCTGGTCGCCGGGGCGGCGCTGGCGGTGTGGGGTGGGCACGCCATGGTCTGGGGCGTGCTCGTGGTGTCGCTTCGGCAGCGACTCGTGCCGGACCGGCTGCGCGGCCGGGTGAACAGCGTCTACGCGCTGGCCGACCTGGGCGGGGCGGCGCTGGGCACGGTCGCGGGCGGCCTCCTGGCCCGGGCGACCGGCAGCCTCCTCGCGCCGTTCTGGGTGGCCGCGGCGGCGCTGGCGGTGCTCACCGCGCTGGTCTGGCGACGGCTGGGCGACACCCGGGGCTGATCCGTCCCGCGCCGGTGGGGAGCCCGTCCGGTCTCCCCACCGGCGTGCCCGTGTGTCCCGGGTCACAACTCAACCGCCTCCTCTCGGTCACCTTGCCGTCACGTCGGCGTAGCCCCGGCGACGGATGCCTCCACCAGCGTGGTGTCGCGCCGGAAAGGCCGGCCGACCAGCGGAGGACCAGCAGTGGCACACGACGAGGCGACGCCGCCGCGCCGCGGCCGGATCGTCATGCTCGTCGACAACAAGGTCGAGGGCGACTCCCGGGTGCAGAAGATCGCCCGGTCCGCCGCCGAGGCCGGGTGGGACGTGACCCTGCTCGGCCGCTCCCCGGACGCCACGGAGCGGAGCTGGCGGCTCGGCGCCGCCGAGGTGCGCCTGCTGCCGATGCCGGAGCCGCTGCACCGGCGCCGGCACGAGTTCCGCCTCTCGCTGCGCTGGCCGCTGGCGTACCGGTCGAATGGCATCGCCGAGCACCGCGCGCAGTGGGTCCGGGCCTGGCGGGCCGACCTGGCCGTCCGGTCGGCCCTGGTCACGCGGCGCGCCGCGGCCGGTGAGCTGGCCGGCCCCCGGCTGGGCCGGGCGCGGCGCGCGCTGCGCCGGCGGGAGGTCGCCGCCCGGCTGCTGGACCGCTGGGTGTGGCTGCGCACCAAGATGATGAACAGGGTCCGGTACGGCCGCCGGTTCCGCGGCCCGTGGGACCGGGCGTACACGCTGTTCTGGCAGCTCGTCCAGGGCGACCGGGCGTGGCGGCGGCTGGAGCCGGGGCTCTGGGACTACGAGCTGGCCTACGGCCCCGAGGTGGACCGGCTGCACCCGGACCTGATCCACGCGCACGACTTCCGGATGCTCGGCGTCGGCGCCCGCGCCAAGATCCGCGCGGGCGGCCAGGGGCGCCGGGTGGCGCTGGTCTGGGACGCCCACGAGTTCCTGCCCGGCATCAAGCCGTGGCGGGACCACGCCCGCTGGCTGCCCGCCCATCGGGCCCACGAGCGGGAGTACGCCCCGTACGCCGACGCGGTGCTCACCGTCTCGGCGGACCTCGCGGCGCTGCTGCGCCGGGAGCACCGGCTCGCCGAGACCCCGGGGGTGCTGCTCAATGCCCCCGCCGACGAGCACCGCCCGGCCGACGACGCGCCGCCGCCGGACCTGCGGGCCGAGTGCGGGATCGGGCCGGACGTGCCGCTGCTGGTCTACAGCGGCGCGGCGGCCCCGCAGCGCGGGCTGGACACCCTGGTCGAGGCGCTGCCCCGGCTGCCCGGCGTGCACCTCGCGCTGGTCGTCAACCCGGCGCTGCGTTACGTCGAGCGGCTCGCCGACCGGGCCGCCCGGCTCGGCGCCGCCGACCGGCTGCACGTGCTGCCGTACGTGCCGCACTGGCAGGTGGTGCCGTTCCTGTCCGGCGCCGACGTCGGGGTGATCCCGATCCACCGCTGGCCCAACCACGAGATCGCCCTGATCACCAAGTTCTTCGAGTACGCGCACGCCCGGCTGCCCGTGGTGGTCAGCGACGTGCGGACCATGGCCGCCACCGTGCGCGAGACCGGCCAGGGCGAGGTGTTCCGGGCCGGCGACGTCGACGACCTCGTCCGCGCGGTGACCGCCGTGCTGGCCGACCCCGCCCGGCGCCGCGCCGCGTACGACCGGCCGGGCCTGCTCGCCGGCTGGACCTGGTCGGCGCAGGCCGAGGTGCTGGAGGCGGTGTACCGGCGGCTGCTGCCCGACGCCCCACCCCCGCCCGAGGCGGCGATGCCCGGGCCCGACGCGGACACGCCCGACCCGCCGACTCCCCGAGGAGCGCTCCGGTGCCCACCCCCGACGTGAGCGTCGTCATCCCGGTCTACAACACCCTGCCCTACCTGCGGTCCTGCCTGGACTCGCTGCTGCGCCAGACCATCGGCCGCCACCGGCTCGAGATCGTGGCGGTGGACGACGGGTCCACCGACGGCAGCGGCCGGCTGCTGGACCGGTTCGCCGCCCGCCACCCCGGCACCGTCAAGGTGCTCCACCAGGCCAACTCCGGCGGCCCGGCCGCCCCCTGCAACCGGGGTCTGGAGGTGGCCACCGGCCGGTACGTCTTCTTCCTCGGCTCGGACGACCACCTCGGCCCGGAGGCCCTGGAACGGCTGGTTGCCGCCGCCGACCGGTACGGCTCGGACGTGGTGCTCGGCAAGGTGGTCGGGGTCAACGGCCGGCACGTCTTCTCCGACGTCTTCGCCGCCGGCAACGCCGTAGATGTGAGCCTGTTCGACTCGGCGCTGCCCTGGTCGCTGGCGAACACCAAGCTGTTCCGCCGGGACCTCGTGGACCGGCTCGGGCTGCGCTTCCCCGAGGACATGCCGGTGCTCAGCGACCAGCCGTTCACGCTGGCCGCCTGCTACCACGCCCGGCGGATCTCGGTGCTCGCCGACTACGACTACTACCACGCGGTGCGCCGGCTGGACGCCCGCAACATCACCTATCACAGCCGGGTCGAGCAGCGCCTGGTCAGCGTGGAGCGGCTGTTCGCCTTCGTGGCCGGGCTGATCCCGGCCGGCCCGCGGCGGGACGCCGTGCTGCGCCGGCACGCCGGCCTGGAGCTGGCCAACCTGGTCGGCGACGACTTCCGCCGGCTGGACCGCGCCGCGCAGGAGCGGGTGCACGCGGCGGTGCGCCGGCTGGTCGAGCGGTACGTCACCGACGGGCTCCGGGACCGGCTCGACATCGAGGCTCGGCTGCGGCTGGGCGCGGTGACCGCCGGGGGCGTCGACGAACTGCTGGCCGTCATCGACCAGGACGCCGAGCGGGGCGTACCGGCCACGGTGGTCACCGACGGCCGCTGGCACGCCGGATACCCGGGCGCCCCGGCCGCCTGGACCGACGTCACCGGCGTCCGCGCCGACTGGCTGGCCCGGCTGGACACCGTGACGGTGAGCTGGGCGGACGCGCACACCCTCGCGGTGACCACGCGCAGCCCGTACCCCCGGTTCGCGGCGGAGGCGGGGCCGGTCCGGCTGGTGGCCGGCCCGGTCGCCGGCACCACCCTGCTGGACGCCACCGACCCGACCGGCCGGACGGTGCGCACCGACTTCCCGGTCGACCGGCTCCTCGCCGGCAGCGCGGCCAGCGGCCAGCGCCACCCGGTCCGGGCCGAGGTCGACGGCAACCACGGCCGGGGCAGCGCCCCGGTGCGCGCGCCCCGGCTCGCCGCCGGCCGTCCCAGGCTGCTGCGCCACGGCACCCGCCTCTACGGGGTGGCCGCGACCGTCGACCCGCGCAACGGCCAGCTCGTCCTGTCGGTGGTGCCGGTGACCGTGGGACAGGTGGTCAGCCGGCTGCGCCGCCGGTGGCGGCGAAGCGGTCCGGCCGCCACCCGCCCGGTCCCCACCCCGGTGCCGGCGGCGCGGCCGGCGGGCTCCCCCGCGCCGCTGAACCCCACGAACCACGCCGAGCCGACCCCCACCCAGGTGGGTCGGCTCACCGTCACCCCCTGACCCACCGACAACCGCGGGGTCAGAGCGGCCGGGGATGGGGTTGGTCGAGGGGCATGGGGATCTGGAGGAAGGTGGTGCCGCGCAGGTCGAGCCAGGCGCGCTCGGGGGCGCGCACCAGGCGCACCATCACCCCGGTGCAGGCCGGGCAGCGCCCGATCAGCCCGGGGGCGTGCGAGTAGACGTGCAGCCCGGCCACCGGGCCGGTCGTGCCGCAGTGGTCGCAGCGTCCCATGGCGGAACTCAGGTCGACCGCGAAGAGCTCGCGCATCGGCCCGTCGAGCATGTTGCCGTCCAGGTAGGACATGTTTGTCATGCGCTCTCCTCGGATGGTCAGCCGGTCGGGCCGAACCGTTCGGTCTTCACCCGCCGGGTCGGGTGGCCCAGACCCACCAGCAGGTCCGCCACGGTCTCCACGAAGCCGGTTGGGCCGCAGACGTAGCAGAGCGGCTCCAGGTCGGGCGGCCAGCCGTGGCTGTTCACGTCGGCCAGGCCGATCCGGTGCGGTTCGCCCCGCCAGCCCTCCGGCGCCGCCCGGGTGTAGACGTACGCCACGTCGAGGCCCTGGTCGTCGCGGGCGCGGCGGCGCAGCTCGTCGGCGTAGATGACGTCGTCGGGGGTGCGCACCGAGTAGATGAGGCGGAACGGCACCCGGCTGCCGGCGGCCCGCCGGGCCCGGACCATCGCCATGAGCGGCACCACCCCGGAGCCGCCGCCCACCAGCAGCACGGGCGCGCCCTCGTCGGTACGCCAGACGAACCAGCCGCCGACCGGTCCGCGCACCTCCACGGGGTCGCCCTCGGCGTAGGTGTCGGTGAGGTACGGCGACACCTCCCCGTCGGGCACCCGCTGGACGGTCACCGCGATCCGCTCCCCCTCGGCCGGCCCGGCGAGGGAGTACGAGCGGGCCGCCTGGTAGCCGTCGGCGGCGGTGAGCCGGATGTCGACGTGCTGCCCGGGCTCGTGCCCCGGCCAGCCGGGCACGTCCAGCACGAGGGTCTGCGCGGTCGGCGTCTCGACCCGCCGCTCCACCAGCCGCGCCACCCGCCAGGTCAGCGGCGCGACCACCCGGCCGCCGGTCGTCGGGGCGGCCACCTCAGTCGCCCTGGTAGCGCTGCTCGCGCCACGGGTCGCCGTAGTCGTGGTAGCCGGCGGTCTCCCAGAAGCCCGGCTGGTCGTCGGTGAGCAGCCGGATGCCGCGGACCCACTTCGCGGACTTCCAGAAGTAGAGGTGCGGGACGAGCAGCCGGGCCGGACCGCCGTGCTCGGCCGGCAGCTGGCCGCCGGAGTAGGTGTGCGCCACCCAGGCCCGGCCGCCGCGCAGGTCGTCCAGGGGCAGGTTGGTGGTGTACCCGCCGTAGGAGTGGACCAGGGCGTACCGGGCCGTGGTGTCGATGCCGTCGAGCAGGGTGTCCAGCGAGACGCCCTGCCAGTCGGTGCCCAGTTTGGACCAGCGGGTGACGCAGTGGATGTCCACGTGCGGCGTCTCCTGCGGCAGGCCCATCAGCTCGTCCCAGGACCACCGGTACTCGGCGCCACCCTCGCCGGTGACCACGAACTCCCAGGTGTCCAGCGGCACCCGCGGGGTCGGGCCGGCGGAGAGCACCGGGAAGTCCTGGGTGAGGTACTGCCCCGGCGGCAGGGCCGGTTCGGCCGTACGGGGCCGGCCCTGGAAGCCCGGCGACACGATTCCCACCCGTCAGTCGTACCACCTGGGGTGGGTCTGGGCGACGGGTTCGGCCGGGAGCCGCCGCGCCGGGTGACCGACGCGGCGGGCCGGGTCACCGCCGCTCGGCGACGACCGCCCGCTCGCCGAGGCTGCGGTCCCGGGTGGCGCGCAGGCTGGTCAGGGTGACGACCACCAGGACGCCGATGATGACGCCGAGGGAGGCGAGGGTCGGGATCTCCGGCACGCCCGACCAGATGCCGTGCGCCCAGTGCAGGCCCAGCTTGAGGCCGATGAAGGCGAGGATGACGGCCAGGCCGTAGCTGAGGTGCACGAGGCGGCTCAGGGCGGCGTGCAGGACGAAGTAGAGCGCCCGCAGTCCGAGCAGGGCGAAGGCGTTGGTGGCGAAGACCAGGTAGGGGTCCTCGGTGATGCCGTAGACGGCGGGCACCGAGTCGACGGCGAAGACCACGTCGGTGGCGAGCACGGCGACCACCACGAGGGCGAACGGGGTGAGCGCGCGACGGCCGTTCCGCCGGATGGTCATCTTCGGGCCGTGGTACTCGTCGACCACCGGCATGACCTTGCGGAGCAGCCGGACCGACCGCATCTTGTCGATGTCGACCTCCTGCTCGTGCCCGCTGAGGGCGTCGCGCAGCAGCTTGACCGCGGTGGCGATCAGGATGAGCGCGAAGAGCAGGAAGGCGAAGTCGAGGGTCTGCAGGGCGGCGGCGCCCAGCGCGATGAAGATCGCGCGCAGCACCAGCGCGCCGGCGATGCCGTAGAGCAGCACCCGCTGGGCCAGCACGGCGGGCACCGCGAACGCGGCCAGCAGCAGCATGAAGACGAAGAGGTTGTCGACCGAGAGCGACTTCTCCACCAGGTAACCGGTGAGATACTGGACGCCCTGCTCGGAGCCGTAGCGGCCCCACACCCAGCCGCCGAAGGCCAGCGGGAGGGCGACGTAGAAGGCCGACCAGCCCAGCGCCTCCTTGAGGGAGACCTCGTGCGGCTTCCGGGTGACCAGGAAGTCGAGCACGAGCAGCGCGAGCACGCCGGCGATGGTCACCGCCCACAGGGTGGGTGTGCCCACCGACGACAGCTCGGCGGCGGACAGGTACGACAACTCGGTCATGGAGCCTCCTCGAACACGGTGCCATGTCCGAGGTCTCCTTCACCCACCGATCGTGGGCAACCACCCGAGGCGAGCCCGGAGCCCGCCGTACTGACCGGAATGGTTCGTGGGAAGTACTCCCCTCGCCGCCTCAAGGTTAGGGCAACCTCAACGCGCACGCCAAGTGACGACGCGGATGATTGCCCTGGTCAACCGCTGTGTGGGGCCCTGGGGCATGGTGCCCGGCGGGTCGGGGCCCTATGGTGACGCGATGACCAACGGGCCGCTGACCGGCGTACGGGTGATCGAGCTGGCCGGCATCGGTCCCGGGCCGTTCGCCGCCATGATGCTGGCCGACCTGGGCGCGGACGTGGTGCGGGTGGACCGGATCGGTGGCGGAGGCTTCGGCGACATCCCGGGCGACCTGCTGAACCGCAACCGCCGCTCGCTCGCGCTCGACCTCAAGTCGCCCGAGGGGCGGGACGTGGTGCTGGCCCTGGTCGCCGCCGCGGACGCGCTGATCGAGGGCTTCCGGCCGGGTGTCACCGAACGGCTGGGTCTCGGCCCGGACGACTGCCGCGCCGTCAACCCGAAACTGGTGTACGGGCGGATGACCGGCTGGGGGCAGGACGGCCCGCTGGCCCACACCGCCGGCCACGACATCGACTACCTGGCGCTGACCGGCGCGCTGCACGGCGTCGGCCGGGCCGGCGAGCGCCCGGTGCCGCCCATGAACCTGCTCGGCGACTTCGGCGGCGGCGGGATGATGCTGGCCCTCGGCGTCGTCGCGGCGCTGTACGCGGTCCGCGCCGGCGCCCCCGGCCAGGTGGTCGACGCGGCCATCGTGGACGGCGTGTCGGTGCTGGCCACCCAGATCCACGCGCTGCGCCGGACCGGCATGTGGCAGGACCCGCGCGGGGTGAACCTGCTCGACGGCGGCGCGCCGTTCTACGACACGTACGAGTGCGCCGACGGGCGGCACCTCGCCGTGGGCGCGCTGGAGCCGCGGTTCTACGACGAGCTGGTCCGGCTCACCGGCTTCCCGCTCGACGGCGACGACGCCCCGGACCGGCACGACCCGGCGAACTGGCCGGCGCTGCGGGCGGCGTGGGCCCGGCTGTTCCGCACCCGTACCCGGGACGAGTGGGCCGCGCTGCTGGCCGGCTCGGACGCCTGCGTGGCGCCGGTGCTCGACTGGGCGGAGGCCCCGGAGCACCCCCACCTGGCCGCCCGGGAGGTCTTCGTCGCGCCCGGCGGGGTCGCCCAGCCGGCCCCCGCGCCGCGCTTCTCGGCCACCCCCACCTCGGTACGCCGCCCGCCGCCGCAGCCCGGTGAGCACACCGACGAGGTGCTGGCCGAGGCCGGGCTCGACGCGGCACGGATCGCCGCCCTGCGGGCCGCCGGCACGGTCGCCTGACCCCCGGCGGGCGCCCCCCGGCGCCCGGTGGCTCAGCCGCGGCGGGAGGCCGGCGCCAGGGCCGGCTCCACCATGTCCCGGAAGTCGCGCGGCAACTGGACCACCACGTCCTGGAACTCCCCGCTGCTGATCGCCTCGCGCAGCGTGCAGAAGACGGCCCGCACCCCGGCCCGGGCGGCGTTCTCGTCGACGCCGGCCCGCCGCGACACCCGGGCGACGAACTCGGCCGCGCCGAAGCGGTCGGCCGCCTCGGCGCGGGGGTGCGGCTTGAGCAGCCCCTGGAGGGGCTTCGGCAGCTGGGCGGCGAGATCCAGCACTTCACCGCCGGTCAACCGGTCGGTGAGGGTCGCCAGCGTGGCCTGCGTCAGCTCCGCGGCCCGCTCCTGCGACGTCCCGGTACGCCGCGCCACCCGTCCGACGAAGGTGAGGTAGTGCATGAGTGGTACCCCCTTCGGTGCTCGCACCGCGCGGCTACCCGTCACGGCGGCCCGGAAACCGGTGGCGGATTTCCACCGATCCCGCGCGTGACCCGCGGTCCGGCGGGTAACCGCCGCCGGTCGTGACCGCAACTACAGGCGCGAGGAGCCCGACCCATGGCAAGTTACAGCGACGTCCTTGAGTACCTGTCCGCGCTGGACTATCCGGCCGGCAAGGACGACGTCATCCGCGAGGCCGAACGGGAGGGCGCGCCGCCGGAGGTGTTGCGGGCGCTGCGGGCGCTGCCACCGGTGGACTACGCCAACGGCAACGAGGTGGCCCGCTCGGCGGGCATCGACGCGGCGCCCGAGGTAGGCCGCTCGCAGCGCGCGGCGCAGGCCCGGGACAGGCACCTGCGGGTCTCGCAGCACCTGCGCGGCATCTGACCCCGCTCGGTGCCGCGTTGGACGGCCGGCCGGGTCCACGGGCACGTGCCGGCGGCGCTCCAGCTCGTGGTGATGGCGCTGGTCGGCGGCGTCGCCGCCGGTGCCGCCGCCGTCGTGCTCACGCCGACCCTCGTCCCGCTGGTCGGGTGGGACGCGGCCGCGCTGAGCTGGCTGGCGCTGCAGTGGGGACGGCTGTCCCGGCTGGACGCCGAGCGGACCGCACGGTTGGCGAAGCTGGAGGATCCCAACCGGGCGACCCGCGACGCCCTGCTGCTGGCCGCCTGCCTGGCCAGCCTGCTCGCGGTCGGCATGGTGCTGACCACCGCGCACAGCGTCCGGCCCGGACTGCTCCGGGACCTCTACGGTGCTCTCGGCGTGCTGAGCATCGTGGTCGCCTGGTTCGTCGTGCACACCGTCTACACCACCCGGTACGCCCGGCTGTACTACAGCGGCGAGCCGGGCGGGATCAACTTCCACCAGGATGAGCCACCCTGCTTCTCCGACTTCGCGTACGTGGGCTTCACGGTCGGCGCGACCTTCCAGGTCTCCGACACCGACCTGTGCAGCTCGGAGATGCGGCGCACGGCACTGCGGCACCTGCTGCTGTCCTACCTGTTCGGCGCGGTCATCATCGCCGCCACGGTGAACCTGCTCGCCGGCCTCGCCGCCTGACTGAGCCCCGACAGCAGGCGGGCGCCCCGGGTCACGAACCGCGACCTGGGGCGCCACGCAGCACCTGTCCCCGCCGGTCCGCGCCCGAACCGGGTCGCGACCGACAGGCGGTGGATGTTCGCCCGAACCGGGCGGGCATCGCTGCCACGATCATCATACGACGGGACATCAGCCGAACGGGTGAGTATCGCGGAATTGTGGCCGGTGGCACGTCGCGGTCACGCGGTCAACTCCGCGTACCGCTTCTCCAGGTCCACCCGGGCCAGTGCCCCGACCAGCCAGGCCAGCCGCTCCGACTCGCCGCTGCCGGCCAACCCGGCCAGGTCGTCGGCGGAGCGGCCCAACCCCAGCCGCCGGGCCGCCGCGAGGGCCCGCCGGTCGGCCACCGGCGCCACCTCGCGCCACACCGCCTGCGCCTCCCGCAGGAACAGGTCGGCCACCTCGTCGTCCACCCCGGGCAGCGCGGTCAGCAGCCGCCGCTCCCGGGCCGGGTCCTGGTGTGCCTCGGTGCGGAGCCGGCGCAGGTCGCCCCGGTACGCGTCGACCACGTTCTGGGCCAGGTCACCGAGGGTGGCGGCGAGCGCGTCCACGTCGCCGCGCTGCCCTGCGGCCCGCAGCACGTGAACGCGGTCGGCGTGCAACGAGCGGGCCAGTCGGGCGGCGCTGTCCCAGCCGGCGTCCCGCAACCCCGTCGCGGCGTCGACCGCCTTGTGGAAGTCGCCGCGCCGAGCCAGCAGAACGGACAGGTAGAGCACCTGGAACAGCTGGGACGGGTTGTTCGTCACCCGGAACCCGTACCGTTCGGCGAACCCCCGCCCGTCCCCGGCGAGCCGGCGGACCAGCCGCTTCTTGTCCTCGACACTGGAAATCGCACTGGTGGTGGGCATGCCCGCCGTCTACCCGGGTCGGGGCCGGGCATTCAGCCGAGCGTGCCGCCGCGCCGGTCCCGCGCCTTGAGCCGGGTGGTGGGCAGCGCCGGGGCGGGCAGCGGAGGCGCCGCGTCGTCGGCGACCGTGCCGAACCGTCGGCCCGCCATCCAGTCCTCACGGGCGGCGGCGACCTCCTCGTGCGACCGGCCGACGAAGTTCCACCACATCACCAGCGGCTCCTCGAACGGGGTGCCGCCGAGCAGCAGCAGCCGGCTGCCCGGGGCGGCTCGCAGGGTCAGCGCGTCCCGGCCGGCGCCCAGGTAGAGCAGCGCGCCGGGGGCGAAGGCCACCCCGTCCACCTCGGCGGAGCCGGACATGGCCAGCAGCCCGTACTCGAAGTCGCGGCGCAGCGGCAGCGTGGCCGGCGCCGGGCCGCGGACCTCGAGCTGCGCGCCGAGCAGCGGGGTGTGCACCACGGCCGGGGAGCGTTCCCCGCCCATCTCGCCGACGAGCAGGGTGACGTCCAGGTCGCCGTCGCGCCACCGGGGCAGCTCCGCGTGGTGGGCGAAGTCGGCCGCGCCGGCCCGGGCCGGGTCCGGCAGCGCCACCCAGAGCTGCACGCCGTGCATCAGCGGCGGGTGCACCAGGGGCGAGCGTTCCGAGTGGGCGATGCCGTGCCCGGAGGTCATCACGTTGAGCTGGCCGGGGCGGATCGGCTGGACGTTGCCCAGGCTGTCGCGGTGCAGGATCTCCCCGTCGAGCAGCCAGGTGACCGTCTGCAACCCGGTGTGCGGGTGCGGCGGCACCTCCATGCCGGGGCGCTCGGCCACGTCGTCCGGTCCGAAATGGTCGACGAAGCACCAGGCCCCCACCAGCCGCCGCTGCCGCTGCGGCAGCAGGCGGCGCACCGTGGTGTAGCGCCCCAACGGCACGTCGTGCCCGGGCAGCAGCACGCTGCCCGGGTCCGTGGAACCCACGCCCGGTGGGAGGGTCTGCGCCGGCAAGGATTCGGTACGGTCCACCGCCCGACTGTACGCCCGGCCCTCCGCGGCGCTCACCGCGTTCGCCCTGCTTGGGGCTTGCGGGTGGTTGCGGTGGGGGCTGGGGGCGAGGGTGACCGGCTCCGTCGCTGGAGACGCCGCTGGCCGGCGCCCCGTGTTCGGGTGCCGGCCAGCGGTTTGTTGCTTGGGTCAGCTGTTCCAGTTGTGGGCGACGATGTCGGCGGCCTGCTGCTCCCACTGGGCGTAGGCGTCCGGGTAGGCCGAGACCTGCACGGTCTGCGCGGCCTCGGTCAGCGGCATGTCCTGCCAGCCGTCGACCTGCTTCAGACCCTTCAGGAACGCCAGCGTCGAGTACTCGGGGTCGGTGATCTGCTCCGGCGTACCCCAACCGCTCGACGGGCGCTGCTGGAACAGGCCCAGCGAGTCGTGGTCGTTGCGGTCGCCGAGGTGGCCCAGGTTCTCCAGCTTCGACTCCTGCAGCGACGTCGCGATCGAGACCACCGCCGCCCGCTCCGGGAGACCGGCCTTCTTCGTGGCGGCGATGATCGCCTTCGCGTTGGCGGTCTGCTCGTCGTTCAGGGTGATCTTCGACTGGGCGCCCTGCACGGTCGCCACGGCGGCCGGCTTGCCCTCGACGGGGCGGGCGTCGGCGTGGGCGGCGATCGGACCGGCGAACACGCCACCGGTGAAGGCCAGACCAGCAATACCGAGCACGCTCTTACGCAGCATCGTGTTCATGGGGGTAGCTCCATTCGGGGGTTGGCGCACACACGCCGACCGGGGGATCGGCTAACTGGTGTGCGCAAGCACCACGTCAGGCGCTCAAGGAAAGTCTTGGGGGATCATCGGCGCGCGGGGCTGAGCCTCTTCGTCGCGCGGGACCATGTACAACGACCGGCCGCCCGCCATCATTCCGGGCCCGGGACACCCGCGTCGACGGGCCGCCCTCCTCGATCGTGCACCGGGTATAACGACCCCCGCCCACCCGCCATTCCGCCGCCCGGGTGTCACCGGTCAGCCCGCGAAGCGGACACCCGACCCAGACTGGGCCGGTCGGTGGAACATCATCGGTGCATCCCGGCGCCGGAGACACCCACAGCGTTCCACTGACGCCGAGACTGAGGCGCGAACCGGACATTCGCCCCAGCCTGAGGGGGTCGTCCTCGCCGGTCAGCTCAGGCGGGTGCGGGCCTTCTCGGCGCAGGCCGACAGGACGGTCCGGGCGTCCAGGCCCAGGCTCTCGATCGCCACCAGCGCGGTGAACGCCACGTCCGCCAGTTCGGCGGCCACCTCCTCGCGGGTGTGCGTGACGCCCTTGCGGGGGTTCTGGCCGAGCACCCCGATCCAGGCGGCGGCCACCTCCCCCGCCTCCTCGGCGAGCTTGAGCAGGCGAAAGGTCAGTTCCGCGTCCCCGGTGCCGTTGGCGGCGTCCAGCCAGGCGCGGGCGTCCTTCGCCGCTTCCCAGATCAACTCGTCCACCCGACCAGTGAACCGGACGGCGGTGACGATCCGTACCCGGGGGCGGTGCGGCGACGCGGCCGGCACCGGGACCGGAAGGGGCGTATCCGTGATGCCGGAGACCGTCGAGACGGTGTTCGCGAACGTGGTGCAGCGGAACCCGGGTGAGCCCGAGTTCCACCAGGCAGTCCGGGAGGTGCTGGAGAGCATCGGGCCGGCCCTGGCCCGCCACCCCGAGTACGCGCACGCGTGCGTCATCGAGCGGATCTGCGAGCCGGAGCGGCAGGTCATCTTCCGGGTGCCGTGGGAGGACGACCACGGCCGCGTCCGGGTGAACCGCGGCTTCCGGGTGGAGTTCAACAGCGCGCTCGGCCCGTTCAAGGGCGGGCTGCGCTTCCACCCGTCGGTCTACCTGGGCATCGTGAAGTTCCTCGGCTTCGAGCAGATCTTCAAGAACGCGCTGACCGGCCTGCCGATCGGCGGCGGGAAGGGCGGCGCGGACTTCGACCCGAAGGGCCGCTCGGACCGGGAGGTGATGCGGTTCTGCCAGAGCTTCATGACCGAGCTGTACCGGCACATCGGCGCGCAGACCGACGTGCCGGCCGGGGACATCGGGGTGGGCGGCCGGGAGATCGGCTACCTGTTCGGCCAGTACAAGCGGATCACCAACCGGTACGAGTCGGGGGTGCTCACCGGCAAGGGCCTCGCGTACGGGGGCGCACAGGTGCGCCGGGAGGCGACCGGTTACGGGGCGGTCTTCTTCGCCGAGGAGATGCTGAAGCAGACCGGGGACAGCCTGGACGGCAAGCGCGTGGTGGTCTCCGGCGCCGGCAACGTGGCCATCTACGCGATCGAGAAGGTGCACCAGCTCGGCGGCACGGTGGTGGCCTGCTCCGACTCCGACGGGTACGTGCTCGACGAGAAGGGCATCGACCTGGCACTGCTGCGCGAGCTGAAGGAGGAGCGCCGGGCGCGCCTCGACGACTACGTCCGGCACGTGCCGCATGCCGTGGCGGTCTCCGGTCGCGCCGTCTGGGAGGTGCCCTGCGATCTGGCGCTGCCGTGCGCGACGCAGAACGAGATCGGCGGCGCGGAGGCCGCGGCGCTGGTGGCCGGCGGCTGCGTCGCGGTGGTCGAGGGGGCGAACATGCCCACCACCCCGGAGGCGGTGCGGATCCTGGGCCGGGCCGGGGTGCGGTTCGCCCCGGGCAAGGCGGCCAACGCCGGCGGGGTGGCGGTGAGCGCGCTGGAGATGCAGCAGAACGCCAGCCGCGACTCGTGGACGTTCGCCCAGTCGGAGCAGCGGCTGCGGGAGACGATGCGGGACATCCACGCCCGCTGCTGGGCCACCGCCGAGGAGTACGGCCTGCCGGGCGACTACGTGGCCGGGGCGAACATCAACGGGTTCCGCCGGGTCGCGGAGGCGATGCTGGCGCACGGTCTGGTGTGACGGGCCACTGTGGGCGGACCGGACGGATCCGGCTGACCGTTCGGTCAGTCAGCGATTGACAGGGTTCGAGGCCGAGCTTAGGTTCAGGGCGCTACCGGCCGGTAGGCATCCGTCCCGCCTGGCCGCCCCCGTCCCGGGGCGGCACCCGTCCCCGGGGGAGCACCGATGCTGACCTCACCCGCCCGCCTTCTGCGCCGGCTGCTCGCCGCCGGCGCGGCCCTCACCCTCACGGTCGGCCTCACCGGCGCCGCGCCCGCCCTCGCCGCGGACCGCGACGACGACGGCAGCCAGCCGCTGCCCGGCTACACCATCAGCAACCCGCCGCTCGCGCCGCTGGTGATCGACGGCGCCACCACCACCGTCCGACAGGGCGTGCACGAGCACGCCGGCTTCATCATCGAGACCCCCGCCAGGTGGAACGGCGACCTGGTCATGTGGGCGCACGGCTACCGCGGCCAGGGCACCGTGCTCTCCCCCGAGCCGCCCGGCTACGACCTGCGGCAGCGGATGCTGGCCCAGGGGTACGCGTGGGCCTCGTCCTCCTACGACCGCAACGGCTACGACATCCGTTCCGGGGTGCTCGGCACCCGGGCGCTGGCCGACCTCTTCGCCGACACGGTGAAGCGGCCGAAGCGGGTGCTCATCGCCGGCGTCTCCATGGGCGGGCACATCATCGGCCGCTCGCTGGAGCAGTACCCGGGCTACTACGACGGCGCGCTGCCGATGTGCGGGGTGCTCGGCGACCACGAACTGCTCGACTTCTTCCTCGACTACAACCTGGTCGCGCAGGCCCTCGCCGGAGTGCCCGCGTACCCGACGCCGGACGACTACCTGACCGACGCCGTGCCGCGGATCCAGGTGGCGCTCGGGCTGGCCGGGCTGAAGCCGGGCGGCCCGGACACCACCAACGACCTCGGCAAGCAACTGCGCGCGATCACCGTCGAGCGGTCCGGCGGCCCGCGGCCGGGCGCCGACGCCGCCTTCGCGATCTGGAAGGACTTCCTGTTCAGCATCACCACCACCGACGGCGGCGACTCCCCCGCCCAGCGGCCCGGTCAGCTCGCGACCAACCTGCTCACCCGGTACTCCCCGAACAGCCCGGTCGACGTCAACGCCACCGTGCAGCGGGTGGCGCCGGAGAACCTGCGGCAGCGGCTGTCCCCGACGCTGACCGAGGTGCCGCGGATCAGCGGCCGGCCCACCGTGCCGGTGCTCAGCCTGCACGACCTCGGCGACCTCTTCGTACCGTTCAGCATGGAGCAGGCGTACGCCCGGGACGCGGCGTGGCACGGACGCAGCCGGCTCGTCGTGCAGCGGGCGATCCGGGCCGCGCAGCACTGCGAGTTCAGCCCGGCCGAGGCCGGCGCCGCCTGGGACGACCTGGTTTCCTGGGTACGCACCGGCAAGCGCCCGGCCGGCGACGCGGTCACCGATCGGAAGGCGGTGGCGGCGCCGGACTTCGGCTGCCGGTTCAGCGACCCGGCCGCCTGGACTGCCGGCTCGGGGACGCGTCGCCTGTACGCGCCCTGCTGACCGCCCCCGAAGACGCCGCTGGCCGGCACCCCGTGTTGCGGGGTGCCGGCCAGCGTTCGGCTCAGCTGTTCCAGTGCTTCTTGACGATGTCGGCGGCCTGCTGCTCCCACTGGGCGTAGGCGTCCGGGTAGGCCGAGACCTGGACGGTCTGCGCGGCCTCGGTCAGCGGCATGTCCTGCCAGCCGTCGACCTGCTTCAGGCCCTTCAGGAACGCCAGCGTCGAGTACTCAGGGTCGGTGATCTGCTCCGGCGTGCCCCAACCGCTGGACGGGCGCTGCTGGAACAGGCCCAGCGAGTCGTGGTCGTTGCGGTCGCCGAGGTGGCCCAGGTTCTCCAGCTTCGACTCCTGCAGCGACGTGGCGATCGAGATGACCGCCGCGCGCTCCGGCAGACCGGCCTTCTTCGTCGCGGCGATGATCGCCTTCGCGTTGCCCACCTGCTCGTCGTTCAGATCAATCTTCGACTGGGCGCCCTGCACGGTCGCCACGGCGGCCGGCTTGCCCTCGACAGGGCGGGCGTCGGCGTGGGCGGCGATCGGACCGGCGAACACACCACCGGTGAAAGCCAGACCAGCAATACCGAGCACGCTCTTACGCAGCATCGAGTTCATGAGAAAGCTCCATTCGGGGGTTGGCGCACACGACGCCGACGGGGTCGGCTAGGGGGTATGCGCAAGCACCACGTCAGGCGCTCAAGAAAGTCTTGGGGGATCATCCAGCGCGCGGGGCGGAGCCACTTCGTCGCGCCGGGACCATGTACAACGACCGGCCGGCCACCATCATTCCGGGCCCGGCACACCCACCTCGATCGGCGGGGCGCCCTTCCTCGATCGTTCACCCGGATACAACGACCCCCACCCACCGGCCATTCCGCCGGCAGGGTGGCGCCGACCACCCGCACAAACCGGACACCGCGCCCAGCCTGGGACGGTCGGTGGAACGCCATGGGTGTATCCGCGCCCCGGAGACACCCATGGCGTTCCACTCAGCCGCCGAGCGCCGGCGGGAAACGGACATTCCTCACGTCAGACGGCGAAGGCGCTCGGCGCCGACCACGCGACGTCTCCCGTGCTCGGGTGGATCAGGGGCACGTCAGCGGTCGTCGGGCTCCTCGGGGGCCCACCAGCCGCCCCGGTAGAGGGTGCCGCGCGGGGGTTCGGCCGGGGCGGGGTCGGGGCGGCGCGCCCGGCGTACCCGGCTGACCACGAACCAGCCGACCGCGCCCACGCAGGCCACGATGACCACGTTCTGCAGCGTCCCGACGTACGCCTCGACGACGTGCCAGTTCTCGCCGAGCAGGTAGCCGGCGAGCACGAAGGCGCTGTTCCAGATGAGGCTGCCCAGCGAGGTGAAGAGCAGGAAGACCGGTACGGGCATCCGTTCCACGCCGGCCGGGATGGAGATGAGACTGCGGAAGATCGGAATCATGCGGCCGAAGAACACCGCCTTGACGCCGTGCCGGAGGAACCACGCCTCGGTGCGGTCGACGTCCGCCAGCTTGACCAGCGGCAGCCGGCCCACGAGGGCGCGCATCCGGTCCCGGCCGAGGGCCGCGCCGACGTAGTAGAGGGCCAGCGCGCCCAGCACCGACCCGAGGGTGGTCCACGCGATCGCCCCGACCAGGCTCATCCGTCCCTGGCTGGCGGTGAACCCGGCCAGCGGCAGGATCACCTCGCTGGGGATGGGCGGGAAGAGGTTCTCCAGGGCCACCGCGAGGCCGGCGCCCGGGCCGCCGAGCCGTTCGACCAGGCCGGTGACCCAGCCGACGGGTCCTTCGCCGGCCGGCTCCGCGGCGCGGGGAGCCGCCACCCGGGGGCCGACGAGGAGCTGTGCGTTTCCGATCATCCGACAACGTTACGAGGCAACTCGACGGGCGACCACGGAAACCGCGGCCCACTACGCTGCGGGGCATGCGTACGCCGCTGCGCCTTGCCGTCGCCCAGCCGCTGTGCCGCTCGCACGACGTCGCCGGAAACGCCGAGCGGCACGCCGCCGTGGTCCGGGCCGCCGGGGCGCGGGTGGTCGTCTTCCCCGAACTGTCGCTCACCGGGTACGAGTTGGCGGCGGCCCCACTGGACCCGGCCGACGCCCGGCTCGCGCCCCTGGTCGCGGCCTGCGCCGACAGCGGCGCCCTGGCGCTGGCGGGCGCGCCGGTGGCGGGGCGGCACATCGCGGTCCTCGCGGTGGACGGCGGCGGCGCGCGGGTGGCGTACCGGAAGATGTGGCTGGGTGGCGCGGAGCCGCGGCATTTCCGGCCGGGGCCGGAGCCGGCGGTGGTCGAGGTGGACGGTTGGCGGCTGGGCCTGGCGGTCTGCCGGGACACCGGCGTCCCGGCGCACGCCGCGGCGACGGTGGCCCGGGGCGCGGACGCCTACCTGGCCGGCGTGCTGGAGTCGGCCGACGAGGCGGCCGTCCCCGAGGAGCGGGCCCTCCGGATCTCCGTCGCGCACGGGGTGTGGGTGGCGGTGGCGAGTTTTGCCGGGGCGACCGGCGGTGGCTATGCGCGGGCGGCCGGCGGTTCGGGGATCTGGTCCCCGGCCGGGGTGGCGGTGGCCCGGGCCGGGACGGGCACCGGCGAAATGGTCACGGCGATCCTCCATTGAGGACGGGCGCCCCGCCGTCGGACCGGTCCCCTACCGTGGTGCGGTAAGGTCACCGGCCCCGGGAAGGAGGAGCCCTGTGGCGACCGCTCCCCTGGCCTCTGGCCGGACCGCCGACGTGTACGCCCTGGCCGGCGGCCGGGTGCTGCGCCGGTACCGGTCCGGTGGCGACGTGCGCGCCGAGGCCGAGGTGATGCGCCACCTGCACGCCGCCGGCTACCCGGTTCCCCGGGTGCACCACGCCGACGGCCCGGACCTGGTGCTCGAACGGGTTGCCGGCCCGACCCTGGTCGAGGCGTTCGTCGCGGGCGAGGTGACGCTCCGGGCCGCGGCGCGTCTGCTCGTCGACCTGCACGTCCGGCTGCACGCGCTGCCCGCCCTCCGGTCGACCGACCCGGCGGTCCGGCTCCTGCACCTCGACCTGCACACGGAGAACGTGCTCCTCACGCCGGCCGGCCCGGTCGTCATCGACTGGGCAACCGCCACCGAGGGGCCGCCGGCACTGGACCGGGCGATGACCGCGCTGATCATCGCGGAGGCCGCGGTGGACCCCTACCTTGCGCTGCGGGCGGCGGCGGGCGAGCTGCTGTCGGCGTACGTGGCCGAGGCGGGGCCGCTGGCGCCGGTGGCGGAGGCCGTTGCGCGGCGGCGCGGACTGGGGCCGCTCGAGACCGCCCGGCTGCCCGAGGCGGCCGCCCTGGTCGAGGCGACGGCACGGGCGGGTGGCGGCCGATGATCGGGCGGGTCCTGGGCATCCGGCGCTACCCGGTGAAGTCGCTGCTGGGCGAGGAGCTGGACGAGGTCGCCGTGGACGAGGCGGGGCTGGCCGGGGACCGGCGGCTGGCACTGCTGCACCGGGAGACCGGGCGGGTGGCGAGCGCGAAGAACCCGTACCGGTGGCGGGCGTTGACCACGCTGCGGGCCACCGGCGGCGACGGCGCGGTGCGGATCGCGCTGCCCGACGGCCGCCGCGTCGCGGCCGGCGACGAGCGGGTGGACGAGGTGCTCTCCGAGCTGCTCGGCGCGGCGGTCACGCTGGTCGACACCCCGCCGCCGGACGCGGTGCTCGAACGGTCCCGCCCGGAGGAGGTGCTCGGCGCGGGGGTGGCTGTGCCGGTGCCGGTGGACGAGGGGCGGCTCGGTGCGGCCGCCCCGCCGGGTGGCTTCGTCGACTTCGCCCCGGTGCACCTGCTGACCACCGCGACGCTGCGCCGGATCGGGGTGGAGCTGCCGTCGGGCGTGGTGGACCCGGCGCGCTACCGGCCGAACCTGGTGCTGGACACGGCCGGGGCGGGGTTCGAGGAGAACGACTGGCCGGGTCGGGAGCTGCGGATCGGCGCCGAACTGGTGCTGCGGGTGGTGGCCCGCACCCCCCGCTGCGCGGTGCCGACCCTGGCGCACGGTCCGCTCCCCCGCGACCCGGAGGCGCTGCGCGTCCCGGCCCGGCTGAACCGGGTGGTGCCACTGGACGGCCTGGCGCCGCAGCCCTGCGTCGGCGCGTACGCGCAGGTGGTCCGCGCGGGCCGGGTGCTGGCGGGAGACCCGGTGCGGCTGGCCTGAGCCGGCTCAGCCCTCGTCCCGGCCGCCCCCGCGCAGCCCCGCGTAGGCGTCAAGCAGGTTCTGGAGGGCACCGGCCGTGGTCTCGTCGAGCTTGCCGTCCTCGGCCAGGTCGTCGATCCGCTCGCGCAGGTCGTCGACCCGCTTGGCGCGGTCCCGGGGCTTGCCCCGGTCCAGCTCGGCGGCCTTCTCGCGCAGGTCGTTCGCGGTCTTCCGGTCGATCCGGCCCTCCGCCACGGCCTGGTCGACCACGTCGGCGAACTGCGCGGCGAGCTCGCGCAGGGTGACCGGCGCCGAGCTGGCCGGCCCCGAGGTGGCCGGCGCGGACGGCGTCGACGGGGCCGGCTCCTCGGCCGGGGTCGTGCCGGTGGACGGGCCGGCGACCGGCCCGGTGCCGGCCGGGTTGTTGTTGTCATCGAGCAGCAGCGTGCCGACCAGGGCGAGCAGCAGCACCACCCCGGCGGCGACCAGCGCCCCGATGAGCCGGTTGGACCGGGCGGCCGGCCGCGCGGGCGGCGGCGGGACCGGGCGGGGGGCCCGCTCGATCAGCGTCGGCGGATGCTCCGGCCGGGACACCGTGGGCAGGATCGCGGTCGGCGGGTCGGCCGGTCGGCCGGCGCCGAGCCGGGTGGCGAGCTGGGCGGCCGTAGGCCGCCGCGCCGGGTCCACGGCCAGGCAGGCCAGGGTGAGTTCGGCGATGTCGGCGGGCAGTCCGGGGATGCGCAGCGGCGGCACCGGGGGCCGGTGTTCCCGCACGTCGAGCACGTCGTCCCAGGTCTGCACGGGCAGCGGGGCGTGCCCGGTGAGGGTGCGGTAGAGCAGGGCGCCGAGGGCGTACACGTCGCTCGCCGGGTTCGCCGGGCCGGGGGTCATCCGCTCCGGGGCGAAGTAGGCCGGGGTGCCCATGAGCAGCTCGCCGGTCTGCCCGGCGAGCGGGTGGCGCGGCCCCGCCAGGGTGGCTATGCCGAAGTCCAGCACCTTCGCCCCGGTCTCGGTGAGCATCACGTTGCCGGGCTTGATGTCGCGGTGCACCACGCCGATCCGGTGCGCGGCGGCGAGGGCGGCGGCGATCTGCCCGGCCAGCTGGACCGCCTCCGGCCAGGCGAGCGGCCCGCCGGTCAGCCGGTCGGCGAGGGTGCGCCCCTCCACCAGCTCCATCACCAGGTAGGGCACCACCGCGCCGTCGGGGAGGGTGGCCTCGCCGTAGTCGTACACCTGGGTCACGTGCGGGTGGGTGAGCCGCGCCGCCGCGCGGGCCTCGCGCTGGATGGTGGCGCGCAGCTGCGGGTCGGCGGCGAGCTGGGTGGCGAGGGCCTTGACCGCGACGGGGCGGTGCAGGACCTCGTCGTCGGCGCGCCACACCTCGGACATCCCGCCGAGCCCGATGCGCTCGCGCAGGACATACCGATCGTGCAGCCGGAGCGAGGGCGTGAACGGCGACATGGTGGTCCAGTGTGCCTGGCGGCAGGGGCACCGCCCAACCCGGTGCCCGGTTCCGCGCCGGTCGGGCGGTTCCGGGCCGAACGGGATGCCGTCCGGGTGGCGCCGGCCACCCGGACGGTCCGCCGACCGTGGTCAGGACTGGCAGGTGGGCAGCGCGGCGGGGCGGGGCTCCATCCGGTCGGCGAGCCGGCGCAGGGCCCCCGCGGCGGCCAGCCGCGTGGGCGCCAACCGGGGCGGCCGGGGCCGGTCCGGGCGGACCGGGGCGTCGGGGCGGGCCGAGTTCACGTGCCGGGTCACGGCGTCGACGGCGAGGACGAAACCGGTCGAGTGTTCCATGGTCAACTCCTGGGGACGGGCCCGGTGGAGGTCCGGACGACGAGGTCGGTGGGGAGCAGGAGGTGGCCGTCGGCCGGGTCGGCCGGCGGCTCCAGCAGCAGCGCGGCGGCGAGCCGGCCCTTCTCCTCGGCCGGCTGCCGGACGGTGGTCAGCCCCGCGTCGGCGGCCTCGGCGACGTCGTCGAAGCCGCTGACCGAGAGGCCGCGGCGCGGACCGGCCGCGTCGAGCACACCGAGCGCCAGCACGTCGGAGCAGGCCAGAACGGCCGTGGGCGGGTCGTCGCCGGACAGCACCGGGGCGACGGCGGCGGCGCCGGCGGCCCGGCTGTTGCCGGTGGCGTTGAGCACGGTGATCGCCGGCCAGTCGACGCCGACCGCGGCGAACGCGTCGGCGAAGCCGGTGAGCCGGCCGCGGGTCGTGGGGTGGGGGGCATCGCCCGGATCGGCCAGCCGCAGCGGGCCGGGCGGCGCGGGCAGCACGGTGTCAGCGAGCAGGGCCACCCGCCGATGCCCGAGGCCGGCGACATGGGCGGCGACGGACCGGGCGGCGGCCCGCTCGTCGATGCCGACGAAGCGGTCCGCCGGGCCGGCGTCGGGGCGCGGGGCGGTGGTGACGAGGGGCAGCCCCCGGTCCCGGATCGCCCCGAGCACGTGCTCCTCGTCGCCGACGCAGTAGACGCAGAAGCCGTCGACCGCGGCGTTGTCGACGGCGGCCCGGGCCCGGTCGCGGTCGGCGGGCAGCGGCACCAGCAGCAGGCTGGTGCCGTGCCGCTCGGCGACCTGGCCGACGCCGGCGAGGAAGCGCACCGCGAACGGGTCGGTGAACGCGTAGGAGAGCTCGGAGGTGAACAGGACGCCGATCGCGCCGACGAAGCCCCGGCGCAGCGAACGGGCGGTCGGGTCGGGGCCCGGGTAGCCGAGGCGGCGCGCGGCGTCGAGGATCTTCGCCCGGAGCGCGGCGGAGAGCTGGTCCGGCCGGCTGTAGGCGTTGGAGACGGTGCTGCGGGAGACGCCCACCGCGTCCGCGACGTCCTGCAGGGTCGGCTTCACCGGTCTGCCCTTCTGGATCGATTCAGTGCTGTATCGATTCAGAAGCTACTCCGCCTGGCGGCGGTCGTCAACGGGAAAGCCGCGGCGTCAGGCCGGGTAGAGCTCGTCCCGGATGCGGGCCAGCAACTCGGCGGTGCGCTCGGGCGGCGCGGCCTCGCCGCAGAGCCGCTCCATGGCCCCCGCGTAGTGGTCGAGGTCGTCGCGCTTGTCGAGGTAGACCGCGCTCGTCAACTGTTCGATGTAGACGATGTCCGACAGGTCCTGGTCGCCGAAGCGCAGGATGCTGAAGGCGCCGCCGGCCGCCGCGTGCCCACCGGCGTCGAACGGGACGATCTGGAGCCGGATATGCGGCGCGGCGGTCGCCTCGATCAGGGCGTCCAACTGCCCGCGCATCACCTCGGGGCCGCCGACGGGCCGGCGCAGGGCGGCCTCGTCGAGCACCGCCCAGAGCTGTGGCGGCTCGCTGCGGCGCAGCAGTTGCTGGCGCTCCACCCGCAGGCTCACCCGCCGGTCGACCTCCGCGGGCGGGGCGCCCCGGTGGCCGAGCAGGATCACCGCACGGGCGTACGCGGGGGTCTGGAGCAGCCCCGGGACGAACTGCACCTCGTAGGTGCGGATCAACGCGGCGGCGGCCTCCAGCCCCAGGTAGGACTGGAACCAACCGGGCAGCACGTCACCGTAGCGGTGCCACCAGCCGGGGCTGTTGGCGTCGCGGGCGAGCTTGAGCAGCGCCGCCCGTTCGTCGGGCGCGGCGACGCCGTAGAGGGTGAGCAGGTCGGCGACGTCGCGTTCCTTGAAGCCGACCCGGCCCAGCTCCATCCGGCTGATCTTGGACTCGGAGGAGCGGATCTCCCAGCCGGCGCTCTCCCGGCTCACCCCGGCGCGCTCCCGGAGCCGGCGCAGCTGCGCCCCGAGCAGCATGCGCAGCACGGTCGGGCCGCTGGTCGGGCCTCCCTCGACGGGCACCGTCGTCACCTGGCCGTCCTTCGCATGCGACTGTCCTGACCGGACGCCCCAGCCCGGCCGAGGAGTAAGCATGCCATGGACCGACAGTGATGTGTACTCCTCCGGACGAGGGAGTCGGTCTCCTCAGCGGGACGGCGAGCGGGCGATCAGGTGGTCGAAGTCGC
Source organism: Micromonospora sp. NPDC004540 (assembly GCF_040610095.1). Taxonomy (NCBI): domain Bacteria; kingdom Bacillati; phylum Actinomycetota; class Actinomycetes; order Micromonosporales; family Micromonosporaceae; genus Micromonospora; species Micromonospora sp. NPDC004540. The sequence goes on along the minus strand of NZ_JBEXLR010000009.1, from coordinate 68,954 downwards.
CGTCCCGGGCGCCGAGCACGAACGCGGCGATCTCGTCGACCGTGTAGATGAGCGCCGGTCCCTCGGGGTGCCGGGAGTTGCGCACCGCGATGCCGCCGCCGTCGGGCAGCTCGGCCAGCTCGACACAGTTCCCACTCGGGTTGCTGCGCCGGCTCTTCAGCCACCGCAACGGGGGCAGCTCGGTGGTGGGTACGCCGTTCGAGGGGTGCTGCATGGGGCGTCCTTCGCGGAAAAGAGCCAGCCGATGCCGCGGCGAGGGGCGGTGGGTGGCGACGGGGTTCTGTCGACTGAGGACGGAGATGCACGTGCATCTGCTATTGCATCTGCAATGGACAGCGAGCATGATATCGCACGTGCGGTGTACCCGGACGTTCACGCTCGGTTACCCGGATCTCGGTTGCGACCAGGGAGAACAGGTCCCGCCCGGCGTCGTCCGGCGAGGCCGGGGACTGCGGTGAGGGAGGGCGCGTGCCGGATCCGATGACCGTCGCCTCCGGCATCTCCGCAGCTGGCGCCCTGGTCTCCGCCTGGCAACTGCGCCGCCGGGCGCTGCGCGCCGAGGCCGAGATCGAGCTGCTCCAGGCCGAACTGGCGGCCGAACGGCACGCGGCCAGCCACGACCCGCTCACCGGGCTGCCCAACCGGCGGGCCTTCTTCCGGATCGCCGCCACCCTGCTCACCGACGCCGCCGGCAAGCCACTGGTGGCGATCGTGCTCGACCTCGACGACTTCAAGCAGGTCAACGACCGCTACGGGCACGCCGCGGGCGACCAGGTGCTGGTCAGCGTGGCGCAGCGGCTGGCCGCGTTCGCCGGGGACAACCTGGTCGCCCGGCTCGGCGGCGACGAGTTCGCCGGCCTGCTGGTCAGCCCGACGATGGACCGGCGCTGGATCGAGCACGCCACCCGACGGCTCTGCGAGGCGCTCGCCGCGCCGATCCCGCTCGGGGCCCGCAGCGTGCGGGTGACCGCCTCGGTCGGGCTCGCTCCGGTGCACGGCCCGACCCAGCTCACCGACGCGCTGCGCCGGGCCGACGCGGCGATGTACCAGGCGAAGACGGTCGGCGCCGCCCGCGCGGCCCGCCAACTCGTCGCCGAGTGCTGAGCCGGGCCGCGAGCGGGTGGTCCACCCGGCGCCCGGTCAGCGCCAGCCGTAGCCCGTGCGCAGCGCCTGGCCCACCCGGTCGAACCGGCGCCGGTCCAGCACCGCACCCTCCCGGCGGATGCTGTCCTCGCGCATGGTGAGCACCCGGTCCAGGCGGACCCAGCTCGGCCGCTGGTCGCGGTCCCACTCCCCCGGGCCCAGCGCCAGCCAGTGCCGCTGGCCGTTCCGGTCGCTCTGGCTGGACAGCATCAGCCCGAACAGCGTGCGGCTCTGCCGGCCGACCACCAGCACCGGCCGGTCCTTGCCCTGGCGGGGGTCGTCCTCGTAGGGCACCCAGGTCCAGACGATCTCCCCCGGGTCCGCCTGCCCGTCCAGCTCCGGCGCGTACGCCAGCTCGCGCCGCTGCAACGCGGCCACCTGGCGGCGCCGGGCGGGCTGGGCCGGGATCGGCCCGGCGGTACGGGTGGGCGCGGCGGCGCCCCCGGCGATCCGGCCGAGCCGGGACGCCACGTTCCTCAACAGACCTGCCACGGCGGGCAGCCTATCTTCCGCTTCGGGACGGGCGCGCGGCGGCGGAGACGGGGAATCCGGTGGCCGCGCCGGCCGGCGTTCCGCGACGATGCCCCGGTGACCGTTCCCCGCCATCAGATCCGGGCCGCCTTCACCGCCGACACCATCACCGTCTACCAGGCGTACCGGCCGGAGATCGCCGACGCGGCGCTGGCCGCCGGCCGGTTCGTGCCGCCGTTCAAGCGGGAGCGGATGACCTGGATCAAGCCCTCGTTCCGGTGGATGATGTACCGCTGCGGCTGGACCCTCAAGCCCGGCCAGGAACGGGTGCTCGCGGTCGAGATCACCCGGGCCGGCTTCGAGTGGGCGCTCGCGCACGCCTGCCTCAGCGGCTACGACCCGCGGCGGCACCCGGACCGGGAGAGCTGGCGGCGGCAGTTGCGCACCAGCCCGGTGCGGGTGCAGTGGGACCCGGAACGCTCGCTGCGGCTCGCCCCGCTGCCGTACCGGTCGGTGCAGGTGGGGCTGGCCGGCGAGGCGGTGCACCGCTACGTCGACGAATGGCTGGTGGGCCTCACCGACGTCACGCTGCTGGCCCGGGCGGTGCACGCCCGCCTCATCGCCGGCGACGAGGCCGGCGCGGCCGCGCTGCTGCCGGTCGAGCGGCCGTACTCGCTGCCCGTCGAGGCGGCCGAGGTGATCGACGCCCATCCGGACTGAGGCGCGCACAAATGGGGTTGTTCGATGGTGGCGCACGGCCGACCATGGTCGGCATGGCGGGAGATCGGGTGTGAGGACGCCGCTTCAGGGCGGGCTCCCGCCGATCGGCGCGGTGGCCGGCGCCGTCGTCGAGATCGCCTGCGACGAGTCCGGGTTCTCGGGCACCAACCTGCTCCGGTCGGCCAGCCCGGTCATCACGCACGCGAGTGTCGACCTCAGCGTGGACGAGGCCATCGGGCTCATCACCGCGCTGCGAGCCGGGTTCCGGTTCTCGCCCCACGAGTTGAAGTCCGCGCAGTTCCTCCGCGGCCCGGGCGCGGCCGAGGCAAGGGAGTGGTTCCTCGGTGCGCTGACCGGCCGCGCGTCCGTGCACCTGGTCGACAAGGAGTTCTTCCTCGTCACCCGGGTCGTCGACCTGCTGCTGTTCAAGCCGGTGTACGCGGCCGGCACCCGGCTGACGCAGGATCAGCGTCCGCCCGCTCTCGCCCTGTACCGGGCCGGCCGCTCGGCCGGCAGCGAGTGGGGTGTCTTCCTCGGGGCCTTCGTCGACCTGGTCCGGACCAAACGGCGGCAGCCGGATCCCCGGGCCGTGCAGCGGTTCTTCGCAGCCCGGGACGCGCTGCTGGGCACCGGCCTCGGCACACCGGCCGCTGCCGTCCTCACCGCGCTCGACCCGACCCACGTCTGGGCCGTGGTGACCCGGCTCGACAACGAGGACCGGTCGATCCCCCCACCGCTGGAACCGATGCTGCCGGCGCTGGCGGAAACGATCCTGTCCTGGAGCGGCGGCCAGCGGCGGGTACTGGTGACCCACGACGAGCAGAGCGCCCTCACGGCCGACCGGTTGACCCGTCTTCAGCGGGCGCTGGCCGACGAGGGGTCGGCGGCGGCGGACGCCGATTCGGCCGGCGCGTTGCCGGCCGGGGTGTCGCCCCTGGCCGGGCTCGTGATGGTCGACTCCCGCGACGATCCCCGGGTCCAGGTGGCCGACCTCCTCGCGGGAGTGGCCCGGCGGTCACCGGGGATCGTCGACGACGCCCTGCTCCAGCCGCTGCTGTCCCCGACGTCACTGCACGACCCCGAAGGGTGACGCTCGGACGACGTCGGGCCGAGCCGGCGACGGCGGGGGAAGAAACGTGACTCCCGAGCTGTCGTTGATCGGTCTCTGGGCGCTCGCCGCGTGCCGCACACTGCCCCCTATGAACCCTCCGGCCGCCTTCCTCGCCGATCCGCCGCAGAGCCCGGCGGTGACCGCCGCCTACGAGGGCGATGTCACCTCCGACGGCTACGTCAACAACCTCACCCGGGTCTGGTGCTGGCGTCCCGACGTGTTGGCGTCCTTCCAGGCCGTGCGTGCCGACCTCCTGGCCGGTTCGGGCCTGTCGCCGAGGGAGGTGGCCGTGATGGTGGCCGCCACCGCCGCTGCCCGCGACGACGCCTACTGCGCGCTGGCCTGGGGCGCCCGGCTGGCCGAGCTCAGTGACGAGGCGACCGCCGCACGCGTGCTGCGGGGCGCCGACGCCGACCTGTCCGAGCGGGAGAACGCGCTGGCCGCCTGGTCCCGTCAGGTCGTCCGGGATCCGAATGCCACGACCGACGCCGACGTGCAGCGCCTCCGCGACGCGGGTCTCGACGACCAGGAGATCTTCGAGGCGACGACCTGGATCGCGTTCCGGCTGGCGTTCTCGACCGTCAACGACGCCCTGGGAGCAGGCCCGGACCCGCAGCTCGCCGAGAAGGCGCCCCGGCTCGTCCGCGAAGCCGTCACCTTCGGCCGTCGGGTCCACGCGCCCGCCTCCGCGGCCCCGGCCGGTAGCGAAGCCGTCTGACGGTCGCGCCGGCACCGGCTGGTGCCGGCCGGGTCAGGCGGGCCGGCGGGCCAGGACGAGCGTGGTGCGCAGGTCGAGGACGACGGTGCCGCCGAACCCGTCGATCGCCGCGCCGACCGCGGCGAGCACCCGCTCGCGCAGCGCCGGCGGGCGGCGCAGCTGCGGCGAGAAGGTGCCGACCAGCCGCAGGTAGGCCGCGGTGTCCAGCGGCAGGTCCCGGCGGAAGACCGGCGCCCGGACATCGGTGAAGAGGCCGCTGCGGGCGATGTCGGCGTGGAACCAGTCGTCGGGGCGGTCGTTCTGCGGTTGCGGGTCGGCCGACTCGAACGCCGCCCGGATGGCGGCCCGCTGCCCCGGGTCGACGTAGTCGTAGCGGTGGCCGAAGACGGCGAGGGTGCCGCCGGGGCGGAGCGCGTCGTGCGCTCGGCGGTTGCGGGTGGCCGGGTCGAGCCAGTGCCAGGCCATGGCGCAGGCCAGCACCGGCACGCCGCGGGGCGGCGGGGTCCACTCCTCGAAGGCCGCCGTCACCACCTCGACCTGGGGGAAGCGCTCGGCCAGCACCCGGGCCATCCGGGGGTCCGGCTCGACGCAGGTCGTCGGCGCGCCGAGGCCGAGCAGGGTGGCGGTGGCCAGGCCGGTGCCGGCGCCCACCTCGACCAGGAGGTCGGGCGTCCCGCCGTGGTGGGCGCGGATCGCCGCGACGATCTCGGCCGGATAGCCTGGACGGACCTCGTGGTAGGCGCCGGCCACCTCGCCGAACAGCTGCGACATGGTCGTCATCATCGCAGGCCAGGCCGGTCACCGCCGCCCGACGAAGGGAGAGCCGTGGACCCGGAGCTGCCCGACGACCTGCCGTTGTTCGAGCGGGAGGCGGTCCGGCTCGTGGTGCTGGACGCCGCCGACCGGGTGCTGCTGTTCCATACCCGCGACCCCGACCATCCCGTGCTGGGCACCTGGTGGGAGCTGCCCGGCGGCGGGCTCGACCCCGGGGAGACCTACCTGGAGGCGGCCGTGCGGGAGCTGCGCGAGGAGGCCGGCATCGTGGTCGCGCCGGCCCAGGTGGGCGCGCCGACCTGGCGGCGGCGGGCCAGCTTCCGGCACCGGCAGCGGCGGCACCTCCAGGACGAGCTCGTGGTGACGGTACGGCTGCCCGGGCCGGGGCCGGACGTGGACGAGGCGGACCGGCTGGACTACGAGGTGGAGGACTACTTCGGGTTCCGCTGGTGGCCGGTGGCCGAGGTGGTCGCCGACCGGCCGCGCTGCTACCCGGGGCGGCTGCCGGAGCTGCTGCCGGCGTTCCTGGCCGGCGCGGAGATCGACGAGCCGTTCGAGTTGTGGTCCTGACCGGCGTGCCGGACGCGGCGCCGACCGGCACAGTGGAGCGGTGAACCCTCTCCACGCACCCCTGGCCCACTACGCCGAGCGGCTGCACCGCGCCGCCGGCGACGCCCACCACGTCGCCTCGCCGCTGGGCGCCTGGCTGCTGCTCGCGCTGACCGGCCCCGCGGCCACCGGCGAGGCCCGGGCCACCCTCACCGAGGCGCTCGGCACCGACGCGGACGACGCCGCCGCGGCGGCCCGCGCGCTGCTCGCCGAACCGCACCCGCTGGTCGCCGCGGCCACCGCCCTGTGGGAGCGGACCCCGTTCGAGGAGCTGGCCGCCTGGCGGGCCGGCCTGCCGGACCGCACCGAACGCGGCCCGCTGCCCGACCAGGCGACGCTCGACGCCTGGGCCCGGGAGCGCACCGGCGGCCTGATCGAGCGGTTCCCGCTCGCCGTCGCGCCGGACACCCTGCTCATCCTGGCCAGCGCGCTGGCCACCCGGGTGTCGTGGGCGGACCCGTTCCAGGTGGCGCCGGCCGCCGAGCTGGGGGCCGGCAGCGCGTGGGCGGGCCGGCTGCAACGAGTGCTGCGGACGCCGCCGTGGGGGCACCGCTGCTGGGTGGCGGCCACCGAGCGGGCCGGCGACGTGGCGGTGCACGCCGCGCCGGCCCGGCCGGCGGAGGACGGGGCCGGCCTGCTGGTGGTGTCGGTGGCCGCCGCGCCGGACGTGCCCGCGGCGGACGTGCTGGCCGCCGCCCAGGAGCTGGCCGCGGCGGCCGCCACCGCCCCGGACGGGGTCGAGCCGGGCCGGCGGTCCCTGTTCGACCTGCCGCTCGGCGAGACGCCGCTGTGGACGCTGCGGGAGGAGCCGACGCGGACGTTCGCCGCCGACGGCCGGGTGGAGCACGCCTCGGCCGTGCTGCCCTGCTGGTCGGCGGAGAGCCGGCACGACCTGACCCCGGCCGGGTTCGGCTTCGACGGGGCCGCCCGGGCGCTGGGCGCGCTGCTCGGGCTGGCGGAGCCGCCGTTCGAGGCGGTGCAGTCGGCGGTGGCGCGGTTCGGGCGGTACGGCTTCGAGGCCGCCGCGGTGACCGCGTTCGGGGTGGCGGCCGGGCTGCCGCCGGAGGGCATCGCCCGGCTCGCGGAGCTGCGGTTCGGGCACCCGTACGCGGTGGTGGCGGTGGCCACCGACGAGGCGGGCGGGCCGTGGCACGGGCTGCCGGTCTACTCGGCCTGGGTCGCCGAGCCCGCGGAGCTGCCCGAGGACGAGGTGGCCGACCCGCCGGAGCAGTGGTGAGCGCGGGGGCCTCCGGTCGCGGCCGGAGGCCCCCGTCGGCCTAGACGGCCATCGTCTCCCGCTCGACGGCCGCGTCGCGCTTGGCGGCGAGCCGCCGCTCCCGCTCCTGCGCGCCGATCAGGTCGTCGGGCAGGGAGTCCTCGACCTCCAGGTCGAAGCGGCGCAGCAGGCGGATCGCGAAGCCGCCGAGGGTGATCAGGATGAGGATCACCCCGAAGCAGACGTACGCGAAGCCGATGCCGCGGCCCGGACCGGTGCCGATCACCGCGCCCACCGACCCGGCCAGCGCCCCGCCCGGGGCGAGCATCGGCTCGAACAGGGCGGTGGCGCCCGGCGCGAGCAGCGCGAACCCGATGGGCAGGGTGGACCAGGCGATGGTCTGGTTGAGGCTGAACACCCGGCCGTGGAAGCGCTGGGGCACCTTGACCTGGACGATGGTCGCGTAGATCGACTGCGCGGTGGTCATCGCCATGGCCAGCCAGCACATGCCCACACAGATCATCGCCAGCGAGGCGTCCAGGCCGATCAGCACGCAGCCGATCGCGGTGCCCAGGTTGCCGATGAGCACGCCGATCATCCGCCGCCGGCGCGGCCCACCCCACAGCGACATGAGCACGCCGCCGGCCACCGCGCCGACCGCCTCGGCGAGGGCCACCTGGGCCACCTGGGTCGGGCTGCCGAAGGCGAGCACCAGCGGGGTGGCGAGCACCAGCGCGGGGGCGAGGAAGATGTTGCCCAGCGCGAAGTAGCCGAGCATCAGCCGGAAACCGCGGTGCTGCCAGGAGTAGCGCAGGCCGTTGGCGATGGCCACCAGCAGCCGCTCCCGGGGCCGCCAGCCGAGCAGGTCGGGGAAGCGGACCACGGCCAGGGTGAGCACCGCGACGACGTAGCTGGCCACGTCGATGAGCAGGATGCCCTTCAACTCGATGGCCGCCAGCAGGCCGGCCGCGAAGACCGGCATGAGCAGGGTGGCCACGCCGGTGGAGAGCTGGGTGATGCCCATGGCGTGGCCGAGGTAGCGCTTCGGCACGAGCTGCGGCACCGCCGACTGGAACGCGATCCGCTGGAACGACCCGGCCACCGAGCTGAGCGCGACCAGCAGGTAGATGTGCCAGAGCACCAGGTTGTCGGTCCACAGCAGGGCGGCCAGGACCAGCTGGACGGACCCGGCCGCGGAGCTGGCCAGCATCATGATCCGGCGCCGGCTGACCCGGTCCACGATGGCCCCGGCCACCGGGAGCATGAACACGCCGCAGATCAGCGCGAGCGCCCAGAGCAGGCCGAGGTCGGCCACCGACCCGGTGCGGTTGAACAGCCAGATCGGCAGGGCAAACGCGGTCAGCGCCGACCCGGTGCTGGAGACGAGCTGCCCGACGGTGATCGCCAGGAAGCGGGCCATGCTCGGCTTGACGGTCGCGGCGGCCGGCCGCTCCGCCGCGTCGGCGCTGCACCGGTCGAGCACCGCCCAGCCGGCGTCCTCACCCCGGGCCTGCGGGCCGAGGTCCGCCACGTCCCCGGCGACCACCGCCGGGTGCACCCGGGTGACGATCTCGGCGAGTTCCTCGGCGCGGTACTTGAGGAAGAAGTGCCCGGCCTGGTCGAGGACGACCAGCCCGAGGGTGTCGCTGAGGAACTGCCACTCGGCGTACCGCTCACGGTAGTAGTCGGTGACCGGGTCCTCGGAGCCGACCACCGAGATGATCGGGGCGCGCAGCTTCGTCGCCCGCTGGTCGAGCAGCCGGGTGAAGTACTCCTCGGAGGCGCGGGAGTCGGCCCGCATGTTGCTGATGATCCGGTCGGCCTGCTCCGGGTCCAGCTCGTCGGTGTCCACACCCATCGACTTGAGCCAGCTCGCGTAGTGCTTGTTGCTGCGCAGCTGCTCCAAGCGGTTGCGGGCGGCCGCGAAGAAGCCCTTGGGGCGGGCGAACGGGAACATCGCGCCGATGTAGACCGCGTCGAGGTCCCGCCCGGCCGCCTCGACCTTGCGGGCCACCTCGGCGACGATGGCGCTGCCCACGCCGCAGTGGCCGTAAAGGGCCAGTGGCCCCTCGACCCGTTCCAGGATCTCCTCGGCCACCCGGGTGGTCAGCTCGTCGAAGGGCAGCGCGTCCTCGCTGAGGCCGACGTCGTGGCCGGGGATGGCCAGCGACCACAGCGCGTGCCCGGCCGGCAGCGCGTCCGCGAGCGGCTGGTAGACGATGGCGCTGCCGCCGCCGTACGGGACGCAGACGTAGGTGAGCACCCGCTGGGCGGCGGGGATCGGCTTCGTCAGCTCGTAGAGCAGCCGGCGCGGGCCGGCCTCGGCGGCGTCGCCGGAGATGAACGCGGCCAGCTCGCGGATGGTCCGCTGCTGGAACAGGTCCATGACGCCGACCGCCCGGCCGCCCAGCTCCGCCTTGCGGATCTTCGCGACCACCTGGGTGGCGAGCATGGAGTGCCCGCCCAGGTCGAAGAAGTCGTCGTCGATGCCGAGCGTGTCGACGCCGAGCACCTCGGACCAGATGGCGGCGAGCGCCCGCTCGGTGTCGTCGCGCGGCTCGACCAGCGCCACCGACGCCTCGCGGGTGACCACCGGCGCGGGCAGCGCCCTGCGGTCGAGCTTGCCGTTCGGGGTCAGGGGCAGCGCGTCGAGGGTGACGAACGCGGCCGGCACCATGTATTCGGGCAGGGTCTCCTTGAGCGCGGCCTTCAGCGCCCCGTGCTCGGCCGGCCCGACCAGGTACGCGGTGAGCCGCTTGTCGCCGGGGCTGTCCTCGCGGACGATCACCGCGGCCTCGGTCACCCCGGGCTGCTCGCGCAGCGCGCTCTCGATCTCGCCCAGCTCGATGCGCAGGCCGCGCAGCTTGACCTGGTGATCGATCCGGCCGAGGAACTCGATGACGCCGGCGCCGTCCGGCGCGACGACCCAGCGGGCCAGGTCACCGGTGCGGTAGAGCCGGGCACCCGGCTCGCCCGAGAAGGGGTCGGGGACGAACTTCTCCGCGGTCAGCGCCGGCCGGCGGTGGTAGCCGCGGGCCAGCCCGACGCCGCCGATGTGCAGCTCCCCGGCCACTCCGACCGGGCACTCGGCGCCGGCCGGGTCGAGCACGTGCAGCCGCAGGTTGGCGATGGGCGCGCCGATCGGCACACCGGTCACCTCGGTCAGCCGGGCCGGGTCGCAGTGCCAGGCCGTGACGTCGATGGCCGCCTCGGTCGGGCCGTAGAGGTTGTGCAGGCCGCACCAGGGCAGCCGGGCGGTGAAGTCGAGCGCGGAGGCCAGCGGCAGCTCCTCGCCGGAGCAGATCACCCGGCGCAGCGCCGTGGCCGCCGCGATGCCGTCCTCGGCGAGGAAGACGGTCAGCATCGACGGTACGAAGTGGGCGGTGGTGATCCCCTCGGCGACCAGCAGGTCACGCAGGTAGCCGGCGTCCTTGTGGCCGCCGGGTCTGGCGAGCACCAGCCGGGCGCCGGTGCGCAGCGGCCAGAAGAACTCCCAGACCGAGACGTCGAAGCTGGCCGGGGTCTTCTGGAGCACCGCGTCGTCGGCGCCGAGGCCGTACGTCTTCTGCATCCAGTCGAGCCGGTTCACGATGCCCCGGTGGGTGTTCGGCACGCCCTTGGGACGGCCGGTCGATCCGGAGGTGTAGATGACGTACGCCAGGTGCTCGGGGCCAGCGGTGGGCTCCGGGTCGGTGCTCGGCTGGTCGGCCCAGACCGTGGCGTCGTCGAGGGCGAGCACGGTGGCGGCGGTGGCCGGCAGCACGTCGCGCAGGTGCTCCTGGACGAGCACCACGGGCGCGTCGGCGTCGGTGACCATGAAGGCGAGCCGGTCCGCCGGGTACTCCGGGTCCAGCGGCAGGTAGGCGCCGCCGGCCTTGAGCACGCCGAGCAGGCCGGCGACCAGCTCGACGGAGCGTTCCGCGCAGACCCCGACCAGGGTCTCCGGGCCGACGCCGGCGACGCGCAGCCGGTGCGCGATCCGGCTGGCCGCGGCGTTCAGCTCGGCGTAGGTGAGGCTGCGTCCCTCGATGGTGACGGCGACGGCGTCCGGGGTGGCGGCGGCGCGCTCCTCGATCGGGCCGTGCAGGGTCTGGGTGCGCGGGAAGTCGGCGGCCGTGTCGTTCCAGCCGGCCAGCAGTGACCGCTCGTCGGCGGGGAGCAGCTCCAGCCGGGAGACCGGGGTGTCCGGCGCGGCGACGATCGCGGCCAGCAGGGTGGTCCATCGCCGGGCCATCCGCTCGACGGTGTCCCGGGTGAACAGGTCGGTGTTGAAGACCAGCTTGCCCCAGAGCCCGTCGACGGTCTCCACCGCGTGCAGCTCGAAGTCGAACCGGGTGGCCCGCAGCTCCATGGGGGTCCACTCGAAGCTGACCTCGTCGCTGCGGGACACCCCGCGGAACCGGCCCATCTCGTAGTTCTGGAGCACGAACATGGTCTGGAACACCGGGGAGCGGCTCACGTCGCGGGGCAGCCCCAGCTCGTGCACCACCTTGGCGAACGGCACCTCGGCGTGCTCGAAACCGTCGAGCACGCTGCGCCGGGTGCGCGCCAGCAGCTCCGCGAAGGTGGGGTCGCCGGCCAGCTCGGCGCGGAGCGGCAGCATGTTGATGAACATGCCGACGACGTTCTCCAGCTCGGGCGCGGACCGGCCGGCCACCGAGGCGCCGACCGCGAAGTCGTCCTGGCCGGCGTGCCGGGCCAGCAGCACCTGGTAGGCGGCGAGCAGCGTCATGAACAGCGTGCCGCCGCTCGCCCGGGTGAGCGCGTTGAGCGCCTCGGTGGCCGCCGGGTCGAGCTGGAACTCGACGAAGTCGCCCCGGTAGGTCTGGGTGGCCGGGCGGGGCCGGTCCAGCGGCAGTTCCAGCGGGGTGATGCCGGCGAGGCGCTGCTTCCAGTAGTCGACGTGCGCTCGGGCCTGCGGGCCGTCCAGCTCCTCGGCCTCCCAGACGGCGAAGTCGCCGTACTGGATCGGCAGGGCGGGCGGCTCGCCGCCCCGGTAGAGGGTGATCAGGTCGCGCAGCAGCACGTCCACCGACCAGCCGTCGCCGACGATGTGGTGCTGACCGAGGAAGAGCACGTGGTCGTCGGCGACGCTCATCCGGTCCGGAGTGCCGTCTTGCGGCGCGGAGGCCGGATTATCGTCGTTAGCCAGCCGGATCAGCAGGGCACGCAGCAGCGGCCCGTCGGCCAGGTCGAACGGTTCGGCGGCGGCCGCGTCCACGAGCGCCTGCGCGCTCGCCTCGTCCGGCGCGTCCACGATGGTCAGCGGCACCTCGACGGACTCCTCCACCACCACGGTGGGGCGGCCGTCCGCGTCGGCCGGAAAGCGGGTGCGCTGCGACTCGTGCCGGGCGCCGAGCGCGGCCAGGGCCCCGCGCAGCGCCTCGACGTCGAGCGGGCCGCGCACCCGCAGCGGCACCGCGATGTGGTACGCCGCCTCGCCCGGAGCGAGCTGGTCCATGAACCAGACCCGTTCCTGGGCGTACGACAGCGGCACCTCGGCGCCGGCGGGCCGGGGGGTGATCCGGGCCGCGGGGGCGGCCTGGCGGGCGCGCAACCGCTTGGCGATCAGCGCCTGCCGGGCCGCCTCGCGGGCCGGATCCTTCAGGTCGGTCATCAGCTGCTTTCCTCTTCCGCCGCGAGCAGCGCGGCGACCTCGCTGTCGGAGAGCCCGTCGAGTTCCGCGGCGATCCGCTGCTCGATCTGGGCGGCCAGGTCCGCCACCACGGGGCTGCTGAACAGCGCCCGCATGGGCAGGTCGACGTCCACCTCGGCGCGGATCCGGGCCATGGCCCGCATGCCGCGCAGCGAGTTGCCGCCGAGGGTGAAGAAGTCGTCCAGGGCGCCGACCTTCTCCACCTGGAGGATCTCGGCGTACACCTCGGCGACCAGGGACTCGGCCTCGGTGCGCGGCGCCACGTAGGCGTCCTCGGCGGGAGCGGCGGCGGCCGGTGCGGGCAGCGCGGCCCGGTCCAGCTTGCCGTTCGGCGTCAGCGGCAGCGCGTCGAGCCGGACCAGGGCCGCCGGCACCAGGTGCGCGGGCAGTTCCCGGGCCAGTTCGGCGCGGACCGAGTCCTCGTGGGCGGGGCCGACCAGGTAGCCGACCAGGGTCGGCTCGCCGCCGTCGGTGCGCACCGCCGCGGCGGCCGCCCGGACGTCCGGGTGGGCCAGCAGCGCGGCCTCGACCTCACCCAGCTCGATCCGCATGCCGCGCACCTTGACCTGGTCGTCCCGGCGGCCCAGGTAGTCCAGCGTGCCGTCGGGCCGCCAGCGGGCCAGGTCGCCGGTGGCGTACATCCGGGCCCCGGGCGGGCCGTAGGGGCAGGGCAGGAAGCGCTCGGCGGTGAGGCCGGGGCGGCGGTGGTAGCCGCGGGCGAGCTGCGCGCCGGTCACGTACAGCTCGCCGACCACGCCCGGCGGCACCGGCTGGAGGGCGGCGTCGAGCAGCAGCGCCCGGGTGTTCCAGGTGGGCGTGCCGATCGGCACCGGGCCGGGCCCGACCGGCTCGCCCGGGGCGATCCGGGCCGCCACGCAGCCCACGGTGGCCTCGGTCGGGCCGTACTCGTTGACCACCGCCACGTCGGGGTGGGCGGCCCGCCAACCGGCGAGCTGCTCGCCGGTGAGCGCCTCGCCGCCGATCACCAGGTCGGCGGTGGGCGACAGTTCGCCGTCGAGCAGCGACAGGTGGCTCGGGGTGACCTTGAGGAAGGCCGGCCGGCCACCGGCCCGGGCGGCGGCGTCGTCGATCGCGGCGAGCCGGACCGTGCCGCCGGCGGTGAGCGTGCCGAGCAGGCCGGTGACGGTGAGGTCGAAGGAGACCGGCGAGTGCAGCAGCGCGGTGCCGGTCAGTCCCGGATAGGTGTCCCGGGCCCAGGCCAGGTAGGCGGTCACCGCCCGGTGCTCCACCACCACGCCCTTGGGCCGGCCGGTGGACCCGGAGGTGTAGAGCACGTACGCCGGGTGCTCGGGGCGCAGCGGGCTCCGCCGGTCGGCGTCGGTCAGGTCGCCGTCGGGCTGGTCCGCGCCGAGTTCCCCGTCGAGCACCAGCGCGTCGCCGGGCACCAGGGCGGCGGTGTCCGGGGTGGCCACCACCAGGGCCGGCGCGGCGTCCTCCAGCAGGTAGGCGATCCGCCCGGCCGGATAGCCGGTGTCCACCGGCACGTACGCGGCGCCGGACTTCAGCACGGCGAGCATCGCCACCACCAGCTCGCAGGAGCGGGGCAGGGCGAGCGCGACCCGGGTCTCCGGGCCGGCGCCGCGGGCCACCAGCAGCCGGGCCAGCCGGTTCGCGGCGGTGTTCAGCTCGGCGTACGTCAGCGGCACGCCGTCGCAGACCAGGGCCGTGGCGTCCGGGGTGGCAGCGGCCCGCCGCTGCACCTCGTCGACCACGGTGGCCGGCGGCACCTCGCGCGCGGTGTCGTTCCAGGCGCCCAGCACCAGGTCGCGCTCGGCGTCGGTGAGCAGCGGCAGCGCGGCGACGGTGCGCTCCGGGTCGGCCACGGCGGCGGTGAGCAGCCGGACGTACCGCCGCACCACCGTCTCGGCGGTGGCCCGGTCGAACAGCGCGGTCCGGTAGACCAGGCGGCACTCCCCGGCGGTGATGTCGAAGGCCAGGTCGTCCTTCGTGGTGCCCAGCTCGACCGGGTCGAGGCCGGAGTCCGGGATGTAGTTCAGCGCGGTCTGGAAGATCGGCTGCACCGACGGGTCGCGCTGCGGGTCGACCGCCTCGACGATCTTCTGGAACGGGGTCTGCCCGTACTCCATGGCGTCGACCAGGCCGTCCCGGACCCGGCCGAGCAGCGCGGCGAAGGCCGGGTCGCCGGAGACGTCGCAGCGCAGCGCCACCGGGTTGACGAACATGCCGATGAGCGGGGCCAGCTCGGGAGTGTCCCGGCCCGCCGTGGAGACGCCGACCACCACGTCGGTGTCGCCGGAGATCCGCGACAGCAGCGCCGCGAAGCCCGCCAGCAGCACCATGTACGGCGTGGCCGTCGCGCCGGCGGCCAGCCGGCCGACCCGGTCGAGCAGGCCGTCGGGCAGGTCGAAGCGCACCTCGTCGCCGGCGAAGCCGAGCTGGGTGGGGCGGGGCCGGTCCAGCGGCAGGTTGGTCACCGGCGGGGCGCCGGCCAGGTGGCCGGTCCAGAAGGCGAGCTGCCGGTCCAGTTCCGCGCCGCCGAGCTGGTCGCGCTGCCAGACCGCGAAGTCGGCGTACTGAATCGGCAGCTCGGCCACGGCGGGCTCGGCGCCGGTCTGCGCGGCCGCGCTGAACGCGGCGAGTTCGGCGTGGAACAGCACCGCCGAGTGGCTGTCGAAGACGGCGTGATGCACCACGAAGACCAGCGCCCAGGCGTCGTCGAGGCGGACCAGCCGGGCCCGCCACAGCGGCGGGGTGTCCAGCGGGATCGGGATGCGGGCCAGCTCGGCCCGGATCGCCTCGAACGCGGCCAGCCGCTCGGCCTCGGGCAGGTGGCGCAGGTCGGTGGTGGGCAGCCGGGCCGGCTCGTGGGCCCGGACCACCTGCGCCAGCGCGCCGTCGTCTTCCCGCAGGTGGGTACGGAGTGCCTCGTGCCGGGCCACCACCCGGTTGACCACGTCGCCGGCCGTGTCGGCGTCGATGCCGGCCGGGAAGCGCCACGGGATGGACACGTTGAACACCGGCGAGCCGGCGTCGAGCTGGTTGGCCATCCATACCCGCTCCTGGGCGTAGGAGGCCGGGAAGGTCCATTCCTGACTCATCGTTGCCGCCTTCCGTTCGCGACTGCGGGGCTCCGCTTCGCTGCACTCCTCGCGCTCACTGACTGGCCTCGCGGACGGAGCGGGGACGCATGTCGGTCCAGACCGTGTCGATGTGGGCCAGGCACTCCTCGCGGGTGCCGGCGAAGCCGGTGTCGTGCCAGCCCGCGGGGAGGTCCCGGTCGGCCGACCAGATCGAGTACTGCTCCTCGTCGTTGCGAACGACCAGGAATCGGGGGTCGGCCATCTCAGTTCGCTCCAGGGGTGTCGGGGGTGTGCGGCTCGGCCATCGCCACGGCGATCCTGCGGCGGCCGGTGAAGGGCTCCCGGCCGTGCGCGGCGGTCATGTTGTCCACCACCAGCACGTCGTCGCGCTGGTAGTCGAAGCGGACGGTGGCCGCCCGGTAGGCGGCGCGCAGGTGGTCCATGACGTCGGCGGGGATCTCGGCGCCGTCGCCGTAGTAGGTGTTCGACGGCAGCCCGTCGGCGCCGAACATGGCCAGCAGCCCTTCCTGGTAGTCCTTCGGCAGGGTGCTCACGTGGAAGAAGGTGGCGTGGTTGAACCAGCGCGGGGTGTCCGAGCCGGGCCGGTGGTGCACCACGTCGCGCACGGCCCGGGTGCGCAGGCCGTCCTTGCCGACCCATTCCACGGTGATCCCGTTGGCCGCCGCGTACGCCTCGACCTCGGCCCGGTTCTCGGTGTTGAACACCTCCTGCCAGCGGGTGCCGAAGTCGCCGTGGAAGTTGCGCACCAGCATCCAGCGCCGCCGGACGAACTCCTCGCGCACGGCCGGGTCGATCAGGTCGTGGACCCGGCGGACGTCGGCCAGCGGGGTGGCGCCCTGGGTCTCCGGCGCGGTGATGCAGTAGAAGAACAGGGTCAGCGGCCAGCGCGCCTGGTACGAGTTCTCGTTGTGTAGGAAGATCTCCTCGTCCGGCGGGTAGTCGGTCGAGGTGTACACCCGGCCCTTGATGGAGTGCCGGGGCGAGGAACGCTCCGTGTAGGTCAGCGGCTCGCCGGACAGGGCACGGACCACCCCGTCGAAGCCGTCCACCCCGCCGACGTCGAAACCGCGGAACAGCAGCCCGCCGTGCTCGACGAGGGTGGCGCGGAGCTCGGCGCGGCGGGCCGCGATCAGGTCGGTCAGGGCCCGGCCGTCGTTCTCGACGACCACCGGGAGCGTGGCGATCGTGTCGCTCATGATGCGGTGTCTCCTGTTCTCGTGGTCAGGCGCGGGGCAGCCGCGGGATGGCCGGGATCGCCGCCGGCGCGGCCGGTTCGTCGTCGGGCCGGCTGGCCCGCAGCTCCTCGATCCGGGCGGCCAGCCCGGCGACCGTGGGGGTCTCGAAGAGGCTGCGCATGGGCAGCCGCACCCCGGTGGCCTTGCGCATCGCGGCGATCAGCTGCACCGCGACCAGCGAGTTGCCGCCCAGGGCGAAGAAATCGTCGTCCACGCCGACCTCGGTCACGCCGAGGCCGTCCCGCCACACCTGGGCGATGGTCTTCTCCAGCTCGGTCGAGGGGGCGGCCGAGCCGCCGCCCGTGCCGGCCGCCGCGGTGGCCGGGGCGTCGGTCTCCGCCTCCAGCCTGTCCGTGGTCACCCGGGCCGAGCGCCGCCGGATGTCGGCGACGGTGCGGGTGGTGATGACCACCTGCGCGCCCAGGCCGGCGGTGAGGCTGCGGCGGAACGCCTCCGCACCGTCGACCGGCCGGATGTCCTCGGTGACCGGGGCCGGCGCGGCCTCGGCGGCGGCCGGGGTGTCGGCGAGGCCGCCGGTGACGGCGCCCTGGTCCACCTTGCGGAGCACGAAGTCGCCGATGGCGACCAGTTCCCGGCCCTCGGTGTCGCGCAGCGACAGGTCGGCCGCGACCACCTCCTCGGTGGCGCTGGGCCGGTGCCGCAGGTGGCTGTGGAAGGTCGCCGGCAGCGCCCCGCGCACCACGATCCGCCCGTACGACAGCGGCAGGTAGGTGCCGGAGCCCTGGCCGCGACCGAACGCGGTGGCCACGTCCAGCAGCGCCGGGTGCAGCCCCCAGGAGGGCAGGTCGCCGAGCGCGGCGGCGGGCGCCTCGACCCGGGCCAGTTCCTCCCCCTCGGCCAGGTGGTGCTCGGCCAGCGCGGCCCAGCGCGGCCCGAAGGTGAGCATGCTGGTGCGGCCCCGGCCGAACGAGGCGTCGTCGTCGACCCGGCGCCCCGCGACGGCGGGCGTGCCGGCCGGCGGGGCGGGCTCGGTGGTCCAGCCCGCGGCGCCGCGCACGTGGGTGCGGAGCTGGCCGGCGGCCAGGCTGGCCACGGTGAAGTCCACCCCGTCCTCGGCCGGCGTCAGCTCCACCCGGTACTGCGCGACCGTGCCGTCCGGCACCGAGAAGGTCTCCAGGAAGACCACGTCCCGCAGTTCCACGGCGGCGTCCGGCGCCGGGGCGGGCAGCGCGGCGGTCACCGCGGCCCGCACCGACTCCAGGTGGGCGGTGCCCGGCACCACCGGCACCCCGCCGATCCGGTGCTCGTCGAGCAGCCAGTGGGTGGCGGCGGAGACCAGGCCGTGCAGCAGCGTGCCGTCCGGGCCGGTCACCTTCGTGGTGAGCACCGGGTGGTCCACCGGGCTGGTGACGGTGTCCCGCCCGGCGGCCCGGAAGGCGGCCGGCGCGTTGGTCTCCACGGCCATGCCGACCTCGGCCCAGCCGCCCCAGTTCTGCGACACCACCGGGGCGCGGAAGCCGGCGCCGGAGCGCGCCCAGGCGTCCAGGAAGTTGTTCGCCGCGCAGTAGTCGACCTGGCCGAAGCCGCCGATCACCGCCGTGATCGAGGAGCAGAGCACCACGAAGTCCAGCGGCAGGTCGCCGAAGACCTGGGCCAGGGCGAGGGTGCCGGCGAGCTTCGGGGCGAGCACCCGCTCCGCCTCGGCCCGCTCCTTGATCTCGGCCATGCCACCGCCGGGCAGGCCGGCGGCGTGCACGATGCCGTCCAGCCCGCCGAACCGGGACACCGCCGCCTCGCGTACCCGGCGCAGGTCGTCCGGGTCGGTGACGTCGGCGGCGAGCACCAGCACCTCGGCCCCGGCCGCCTCCATCCGGCGGATCGCCGCGATGGCCCGGCCGGCCCGGTCCGCGCCGCCGTGCACCGCCAGGTGCTCGTCCCAGTGGTCCCGCTCGGGCAGGCCGGAGCGGGCCAGCAGCACCAGCTTGGCGCGGGCCCGGCGGGCGAAGTCCTCGGCCAGAGTGACGCCGATGCCGCCGAGACCGCCGGTGATCAGGTAGCGGCCCGCCTCGCGCAGCACGCCCGGGTCACCCTCGGCGTCCACGGTGACCTGCTCGTAGCCGGCCACCCAGCGGCGGTCACGGCGCAGCGCCACCTCCGTGTGCTCGGGGTCGGCCGGGCCGCGCAGCTCGGCCGCGAGCGCGGCGGCCCCGCGCGCGGCGGTGTCCGCGTCGACCAGCCGGACGGCGAGCCCGGGCAGCTCGACCGGGAGCACCCGGGCCAGGCCGGCCAGGGTGGCGTGCTCGGGCCGGACCAGGTCGTCGCCGCGGACGTCGCCGGTGCCGGCGGTGACCAGGTCGAGGCGGATCCCCTCCTCGTCGGCGGTGAGCCCGGCGCCGGCGAGCGCCTGCACCAGGTGCAGCGCGCTGAAGAAGCCCCGGTCCTGGGCGGCCCAGGCCGCGGCGATGTCGGTGCCGGCCGGCTCTCCGTCCAGGGCGTACGCGTGCACGATCCGGCGGGGCAGGTCGGCGCCGAGCGCGGCGACCAGGGCCTCGTGGTCCTCCCGGACGCCGGGGCGCAGCCGGAAGCCGGTGGCGGTGGCGGCGAAGGCGTCGCCGGCGCGTACCTCGACCGGGTCGTCGCCGGCGGCGCGCAACGCGGCGACGAGCGCCTCGCCGCGCGGGCCGTCGGCCAGCACCAGGCACCGGCCCAGCGGGACGACGGTCCGGACCGGGGCGGCCTGCCGCCACACCGGCACGGCGAACCACTCCGGCAGCGGCCGGGGCCCGGTCTCCACCGGGGCCGCCGCCTGCTCCACCGGGTCCGGGTCGACCCAGTAGCGGCGCCGCTCGAAGGGGTAGGTGGGCAGCGGCACCCGCCGGGCGTCGGGGTCGGCGGCCAGGGTCACCGGCACCCCGGCGCACCAGAGCGCCCCGGCGCTGCCGAGCAGGGTGGCCAGGTCGCCGGTGGGCTCGCCCGGCCCGGGCAGGCTGCCCAGCGGGGTCAGCTTCCGCTGCGCCTCGGCCGCCTTGGCGACCTGCATCCGGGCCAGGTTGGCGAGCTGCCGGCCGGGGCCGCACTCGACCAGCGCCCAGGTGCCCTCGGCGAGCAGCGTCGCCACGCAGGCGCCGAAGCGGACCGGCCGGCGCAGGTGCGCCGCCCAGTAGGCCGGGTCGGTGGCCTGCTCGGCGGTGATCCAGGTGCCGGTCACGTTGGACAGGAACGGCACCGCCGGCGGGCGCAGCGGCACGCTCGCCATCAGCGCGGTGAACTCGTCGAGGATCGGGTCCATCATCGGCGAGTGGAAGGCGTGCGAGGTGCGCAGGAGCTTGGACTTGTTCTTGCCGCCCAGGCTCGCGGCGAACTCCTCGACCAGCGCCGTCTCGCCGGCCACCACGCAGGTGCCCGGGCCGTTGACGCTGGCCACCGACAGCCCCGCGGGCAGCCGGTCGGCGACCGCCGACTCGTCCAGCGTCACGGCGAGCATCGAGCCGGCCGGCAGCGAGTGCATGAGCCGGCCCCGGGCGGCGACCACCCGCAGCGCGTCGGGGAGGCTGAGCACGCCGGCCACCGTGGCGGCGACGTACTCGCCGATGGAGTGACCGATCATCGCGGCCGGGGCGACGCCGGCACGCTGCCAGGCGGTGGCGAGGGCGTACTCGACGGTGAACAGGGCGGGCTGGGTGTAGCGGGTCTGGGTGAGCTTCTCCCCCGCCTCCGGGTCGCGGCCGAGGATCAGGTCCCGGATGTCCAGGCCCAGCTCGGGGCGGAGCAGCTCGGCGCACTCGTCCACGATGGCCGCGAACGCCGGGTCCTCGGCGTAGAGCTCGGCACCCATGCCGGCGTACTGGGAGCCCTGGCCGCTGAACAGGAGGGCGACCCGCGGGGCGGGACCGTCGAGGGCACCCCGGTGGCCCTTGCGCTTGTCGCGCAGGGCGGCCGCCGCGGACGGCAGGTCGGTGGCAACCACGGCGGCGCGGTGCGGGTAGTGCTGGCGGCCGACCCGCAGGGTGTGCGCGACGTCGGCGAGCAGTCCTGCGCCGCCTCCGGCGGCGCCAAACAGTTCGGTGCCGCCTCCGCTGCCACTTTCCAGGTGGTCGGCGAGGCGCTTGACCGCCGTGTCCAGCGCGGTCGGGGTCTTCGCCGAGACCTGGAGCAGGTGCGCCGGGCGGACCCGCCGCTCGGTCCGGTACGCGGCCGGCGCCTCCTCCAGCACCACGTGCGCGTTGGTGCCGCCGATGCCGAACGAGCTGACCCCGGCGCGCCGCGGCCCGCCGTCGGTGTCCCACTTGGTCAGCGTGTTCGCCACGTAGAACGGGGTGTCGGCGAAGTCGATGGCCGGGTTCGGGGTCTCGTAGTTGATGGTCGGCGGGATCAGGCCGTGCTCCATGGCGAGCACCGTCTTGATGACGCTGACGATGCCGGAGGGCTGGCTGAGGTGGCCGATGTTGGACTTCACCGAGCCGATGCCGCACCAGCCCCGGTCGTCGGTGTCCTTGGTGTACACCGCGGAGAGGGCGGCGATCTCGATCGGGTCGCCGAGCGCCGTGCCGGTGCCGTGGGCCTCGACGTAGCTGATCGTGCGCGGGTCGATGCCGGCCAGGCCGACCGCCTGGGCGACCGCCTCCATCTGCCCGTCGATGCTGGGGGCGGTGAAGCCGACCTTGCCGGCGCCGTCGTTGTTGATCGCGTTGCCGAGCACCACGGCGCGGATGGTGTCGCCGTCGGCGATCGCGTCGGAGAGGCGCTTGAGCAGGGTGACCCCGACGCCGCTGCCCCACACCGTGCCGTTGGCCCCGGCGTCGAACGGGCGGCAGCGGCCGTCCGGGGAGGTGAAGCCGTCCATGCCGAGGTAGCCGATGTGCGGCAGCTCGATGTTGACCCCGCCGGCCAGGGCCATGTCGCACTCGCCGTTGCGCAGCGCCTCGCAGGCGAGGTGGAACGCCACCAGCGAGGTGGAGCAGGCGGTGTGCACGGTGAGGCTGGGCCCGCGCAGGTCGAGCCGGTAGGAGACGTTGGTGGCCACGTAGTTCGGCGAGTTGCCGGTGGCGAGGGAGACCGCCCCGTGCGGGCTGCCGCCGACCCGCTTGTTGCGCAGCACGTTGCGGTGCAGGTAGGTGTTGCCGCCGGTGCCGGCGTAGACGCCGACCGCGCCGTCGTAGCGGGCCGGGTCGTAGCCGGCGTCCTGGAGCGCGGTGTAGCAGGTCTCCAGGAAGAGGCGGTGCTGCGGGTCGGTGATCTCGGCCTCGCGGGCGGTCATCCCGAACAGGCCGGCGTCGAACTCGTCGTAGCCGTCGACCAGCGGGGCCCGGCTCACCCAGCCGGGGTCGTCGACCTCCTCGGGGGTGGCGCCGCGGGCGATCTGCTCCTCGCGGGTCAGCTCGGTCACCGACTCGACGCCGTCGACCAGGTTGCGCCAGAACTCGTCGACGTCGGCCGCGCCGGGTAGGCGGGCGGCCAGCCCGACGATCGCGATCGGGTCGATGCCGTCGTCGGTGGTGGGAATGTCGTTCTGCATCCGGGTTGTCCTTAGCTCACGCGGTGCGTCGGGGAGGGTTGCGGCGTCACGGCTGGTTCGGTCGTCGGGGTGGCGTACGGCGAACGCGGCCGCGCCGGGCGGCGGCCCGCAACGCGGCACGGGCCAGTTCCGGCCGGTCGGCGGCGCCGTCGAGGCTGGCGGCGAGGGCCCGCACGGTCGGGTGGCGGAACAGGTCGAGCATGGTGAGGGAGCGGCCGGTGGCCTCGGCGAGCCGGGCGTGCACCGCGGCGAGGGCCATGGAGTGGCCGCCGATGTCGAAGAAGTTGTCGGCGACCCCGACCCGGTCCCGGCCGAGCACCTCCCGCCAGATGCCGGCGATCAGCTCCTCGGTGGCGGTGAGCGCGTCGGGCCCGGCGGGCAGCGGAGCCCGGGCCGGCTCGGCGGCGGCCACGGTCATCGCGCCGAGCGCCGCCACCCGTACGGCCGGCCGGGGCAGCTCGGGGGCGACCTCGTCGGCGGGCGCGTCCGGGTCGGCCGCGAGGGCGCCGACCAGGTCGGCCAGGTCGGCCAGGAGCGCCTCGATCCGGGCGGCGTCGAACAGGTCCGGGTTGTGCACCACCTCGACGCCGGCCCGGCCGTCGCGTTCCACCACGTAGACGGTGATGTCGAACGGCGAGCCGGGCTTCGGCACCGGCAGCGGCTCGACGGTCAGGCCGGTCAGCGCGAGCCGGGGCGGGACGAAGTTGAGCACGTTGAACAGCACCTGCACGAGCGGGGCGCGGGAGGTGTCCCGGCCGACGCCGAGCGCCTCGACGATCCGCTCCAGCGGCGCGCCGGGGTGCTCGGTGACCGCGTGCAGCTCGGCGGCGCACCGGTCGACCAGCCCGGCGAAGCTCGCCCCGCCGGTGCGGACCCGCACCGGCACGGTGTCGATGAAGAAGCCGATGACGTCGTCGAAGGCGGCCAGCCGCCGGTCGGCGACGATCGCGCCGAGCACGTGGTCGTCGCCGCCGGTGAGCCGGCGCAGCAGCTCGCCGAAGCCAGCCAGCAGCACGGCCGCCACCGTGGTGCCGCGCCGGGCGGCCAGCTCGCGCACCGCCCGGTCGGCCGCCTCGGTGAGCCGCACGGCGGCCTCGACGCCGGCGTAGGTCTGCACGGCCGGGCGGGGGCGGTCGCGGGGCAGGTCCAGCACGGTCGGGGCGCCGGCCAGGTGGTCGGTCCACCAGGCCAGGTCGGCCGCGCCGCGGTGCCGGTCCCGCTCCGCCCGCCAGACCGCGTAGTCGGCGTACGTGGCGGGGAGCGGCGGTCCGGCCGGCGGCGCACCGGCGACCGCCCGGGCGTACGCGCCGGCCAGCTCGTCGTAGAGCAGCGCCTCGGACCAGCCGTCGAAGACCGCGTGGTGCACGGTCAGGGCGAGCACGTGGGTGTCGGCGGCGAGCCGGTAGACGGTCACCTGCCAGGGCGGCCCGGTGGCCAGGTCGAACGAGTGCCCGGCGCCGGCGGCGAGCATGCCGGCCAGCTCCGCCTCGGCGTCGGCGGCGCCGGTCAGATCGACCACCGGCACGGCCACGTCGGTCGGCTCCTCGCGGACCGCGTACGGCACCCCGCCGGTCTGCGGGATCCGCCAGCGCAGCACGTCGTGCCGCTCGGCCACGGCGCGCAGCGCGGCGCCGAGCGCGGCGGTGTCCAGCGGCCCGCGCAGCCGGTGCGCGACGGCGATGTTGTACGGCGCGCTGGACGGGGCGAGCTGGTCCATGAACCAGAGCCGCCGCTGCGGCGGGGAGAGCGTGGGCGGGTTGCCGGTGGTCAGCCCGTCGCCGTCGGCGGGCGCGGCGGCCCGCACCCGGTCGACCAGCGCGGCGAAGGTGCGGTCGCTGAACAGCACCCGCGTGTCGACCCGGCGGCCCAGCTCGGCGCGGAGCGCGGCGACCAGCCGCATGGCCGCGATCGTGTTGCCGCCGGCGGCCAGGAAGTCGCTGGCCGGCTCGGGGGCCGCGCCGAGCAGCCGGGTCCACAGCCGCCGGACCGCCGTCTCGACCGGATCGCCGCCGTCGACCTCCTCCCCCGCTTCCGGGGCGGCCGCGGCGAGGGCGCGCAGCGCCGGCCGGTCCAGCTTGCCGCTGGTCGGGCTGACCGGCAGCGCGGCCAGCCGCACCGTCCGGGCCGGCAGCATCGCGGTGGTCAGCCGGGGCCCGGCGTACGCCCGCAGCGCCTCGTCGCCGGGCGCGTCGGCGGGGGTGAGGAAGGCGACCAGCTCGGTGCCGGCCGGACCGGGCACCGCCTCCACGGCGACCCGGTCGACGCCGGGGTGCCCGGCCAGCACGGCCTCGACCTCGCCCAGCTCGATCCGCTGGCCGCGCACCTTGACCTGCCGGTCGGTCCGGCCCAGGTAGACGATCCGGCCGTCCGGCGCCTGGCGGACCAGGTCGCCGGTGCGGTAGAGCCGCTCACCGGGCCGGTCGCCGAGCGGGTCGGGCACGAACCGCTCGGCGGTCAGCCCGGGCCGGTTGAGGTAGCCGTCGGCCAGGCCGGGACCGCCGATCAGCAGCTCACCGGTCTCCCCCGGCGGCACCGGGCGCAGCTCGGCGTCCACCACGTGGGCCCGGTGGTTGGGCAGGGGCCGGCCGATCGGCACCGGGTCGGTGTCGGCGGCGGTCAGGTCGCCGCTGACCGCCAGCACGGTGGTCTCGGTCGGGCCGTAGCCGTTGAGGAACCGCCGGCCGGGGGCCCAGCGGGCGACCAGCTCGGCCGGGACCGCCTCGCCGCCGCAGAGCAGCACCCGCCAGGACGGCAGCTCCGCCGGGTCGAGCAGGGCGAGCACGGTCGGGGTGATGAACCCCCAGGTCACCTCGTGCGCGGCGATGAACCGGGCCAGCCGGACGGGGTCGGCCCGGTCGTCGACGCCGAGCAGCTGCACCGCGCCGCCGAGCAGCAGCGGCACGAACAGGTCCATGGTGGCCGCGTCGAAGCCGAGCGAGGCGATGCCGAGGCTGCGTACCGAGGCGTCGGCGCCGGTCAGCGCGGTGACGCCGGTGACGAACTCGACGGCGTTGCGGTGGGTGGTGAGCACCCCCTTGGGCCGGCCCGTGGAGCCGGAGGTGAACAGCACGTACGCCGGGTCGCCGGGACGGGCCGGGCAGGGCGCCAGCGGGGCCGGGCCGGGCAGCCCGACCGCCTCGACGCCGGGCTCGTCGCCGAACTCGGCCGGCGCGGCGTCGCCGGCCACCACCCGGACCCCGGCGTCCCGGGCGATCTCGCGCAGCCGCTCCCGGGGCCCGCCCGGCTCCAGCGGCACATAGGCGGCCCCGGCCAGCAGCACGCCGAGCACGGTGACCACCAGGTCGGGGGTACGCGCACCGCAGACCCCGACCCGGTCGCCGGGGCCGATCCCGCGCTCGCGCAGGGCGGCGGCCAGCCCGGCGGCCCGGTCGACGAGCTGCCGGTAGGTCAGCCGGGTGTCCCACTGGCGTACCGCCACCGCGTCGGGGGTCCGGGCGGCCTGCGCGGCGACCAGGTCGGCCAGGGTCGCGTCCGGCCAGGGCAGCTCCGCCCCGTACGCGGCGCTCACGGTCAGGATGTCGGTCACCCGTGGTCTCCCCGGTGCTCGGTCGGGTCGGTGATCTGGAGGCGGAGTTCGTTGACGTAGCCCCGGCCCTGCGCGTCGGTCACCCACGCCTCGGTCGGGGCGGGCAGCAGCTCGCTGACCACGACCGGCACGTCGGGGCTGGTCCGGTGGGCGGCGTCGACCATGGCGCAGAGCGACTGCGCGTACAGCGGGCCGGTCAGGTCGACGTAGCAGGGCTTGATCTCGGTGCCCACCTTGACGAACACTCGCTCGGGCAGGCCGGCGGCGGCCCGCCACCGGCGCACCGCCAGGTAGCGCGCGGTCTCGTCGGCGTGCCCGGCCAGGCCGCACTCGCCCGCCGTGGTGCGCCAGGTGCGCCGGGCCACCACCAGCCGGTCGATGGTGATCCGGGGCATGTGCGGAGCCGGGTCCAGCAGCTTGAAGGCGTCCAGCAGCAGCGCGTCGAGCAGGCTGGCGAAGACCTCCATGAGGGACCAGCGCTGGCCGTCCGGGAAGACCGCGACGAGCCGGTCGCCGTCCCGCTCGACGGTGACCGCGGTGGCCGGCACCAGCCGGTCGACGTCGGCGCCGTGGGCGGTGTCGATGCCGAGCTGGCGGTCCGCGGGCCCGGTCAGGGCGTACGTGGTGCGGGTGGTCCGCCGGGGGTAGCTCTCCGGCCAGAGCATCCGCAGCCGGGCGGGGCCGAGGTCGGTGTCGTAGGCCGCCCGCAGCGCCGCCGGATCGGGGTGGAACGGACTGAGCACGGCACTGTCGTAGGCGGGGTGGGCCGGGTGCAGCTCGCCGAGGACGAGCAGGAACTCGCCGCGCGCGACCGCCTCGGGAGATTCCGCCGCGAGCTGCACGTCCGGGTTGTGCAGCCGGGCCGACGGCCAGCCGGGCCGCGCCGCGGGGAAGAGCCGCCGGACCGGCTCGGCCAGGTCCTCGGCGCGCAGCCGCAGCTCCGTCTGGCCGGGGGGCAGGTCACGCAGGCCGCACAGCTCCGCCCAGCGCCGGGTGAACGCCCCGCCCGCCCGGGCGATCGGACCGTCGGGGGCCAGCAGGGTCCCCTGGGCCAGCGACCAGACGTCGGCCAGCCGCACCCGGCCGTCGGCGGCCAGCTCGTCGTGCAGCTCCCCGAGGACCTCCTCGCAGCCGGTGCCGACCTCCGCGGTGAACCAGCGGGCGGTCTGGAGCATCACGGCCAGCGGGGCGGCCAGCGCGTCCAAAACGGCCGCGCCGACGGTGAACTCCAGGTCCCGGCCGGTCTCCTCGTAGCAGACGGTGCGGCCGACGTACATCTGGCCGCTGTGGCGGGTGGCCGGGCGGCCGGTGACGGCGGTGAACTCGGTGTTCAGGGCGGCCAGGGTGGCACCGAGCCGGTCGGGGTGGCCGGCGGCGGCCGCGACCGCGTCCCGCGCCGCGCGAAGGCGGTCGAAGTCGGCCGCCACGCGGGCCCGGACGTCCTCGTCGCCGATCGCGGCGATCCGCTCGGCGAGCACCTGCTCGGCCTCCGGGCTGACCGGCAGGTTGGCGCCCCAGCTGAGCTGACCCCGGTCGACCCACCGGTCGAGCAGCAGGTAGACGTCGGCGGCCTGGTGCACGTCACCGTCGGCGCGCATCCGCTCGGCCAGCTCGAGGGCGGGGGTCCGCCCGTCGCAGGCGGCGAGCAGCCGGGCCTCCGTCGGGGTCAGCGCGATCGGCGGGTGCAGCGGCCAGCGCAGCTGGCGTCCCTCGACGGTCAGGTGGGGCTGCAGCGCGGGGGCCCACCAGCGGCGTACCGCCAGGTCGTCACCCAGCCGGTCGGCGTACGCGATCAGCGCCCACGCCTCGAAGACCACCTGCCGGCGGTCGACCAGCGACGGGCCGGGCGACAACCGGATCCCCGGCTCGTCCGGGTCGAAGGTCCCCCAGCAGACCGGGCCGAAGAAGCCGATCGTCTCCGCCTTGCCGCAGTAGCGCTGCCAGTAGCGCAGCAGGCTCAACTCGCGCTTGCGCCGGCGGACGTTGCGCACCTCGGGATCGGTGCGCAGCAGGCCGTCGAGCGCGACCAGCATGTCCGGGTTCTGCCAGGTGACCGCCTCGCGCAGCAGCGGGTCGGCGGCGATCTCGTTGACCACGGCGCTGGACCCGGCGAACGCCTCGCGCAGCGTCTTGTCGAGCAGTTCGGGGCTGGTCGTGCCGGCCAGCACCGCGTCGGCGACCGCGGCCGCCTCCGGCGCGGCGAACCGGTCGAGCCCGTCCGCCGGGAACCCGGCGGTGCGCAGCACCACGTCCCGCCAGACCGACCAGCCGGTCTCCCCCAGTGGCAGCAGGTGGCTCATCGGTTCTCCGTCCCCTGGGTGTCCACGATGTGCAGGCGCAGCTCGCTGAAGTAGCGGCGGCCGGCGCCGTCGGGCACCCACGCCTGGTCGGTGGTGGGCAGCATCTCGCTGACCGTGAGCGAGACGCCGTCGCCGCCGTCGACCCGGGCGGCCCGGACCAGGGCGCAGAACATGTTGGCGAAGGCCGGGCTGGCGAGGTCCACGAAGCAGGGCTTGGTCTCGGTGCCGAGCTTGACGTAGACCTGCTCGGGCAGGCCGAGCCGGCGCCGCCAGTCCCGGACGGCCAGGAAGCGCTGCCGCTCACCGGTGGCCAGGGCCAGGCCGCTGTCCCCCACCGTGGTTCGCCAGGTCTGCCGGGCCACCACCAGCCGGTCCAGCGTGATCCGGGGGGTGTACGGCGCGGCGGCCACCAGCTTGAAGCCGTCGACCGCGTGCGCGCTGAACAGCTCGGCGAAGACCTCGCTGAGCGGCCAGCGCTGCCCGTCGGAGGCGGTGGCGACGAGCCGGCCGTCGACCTCGGTGACGGTGAGGTCCACGGTGGGCAGCACCCGGGCCGGGTCCCCGCCCGGCGCGTCCTGGAAGGCCAGGTGCCGGTCCGTGGGCCCGGTCAGCGACTCCGAGGTACGGCTGGTCCGGCGGGGCCACTCGCTCGGGAAGAGCAGCCGGACCCGCCGCTCGCCCATGTCCGCGGCCAGCGCGGCACGCAGCCGCTCCACCTCCGGGTGCGACGGGGTGAAGACCGCGCAGTCGAACGAGGACCAGGCGGCGTGCAGCTCGCCGAGCACCACGGTGTACTCGCCCCGGGCCAGCGCCGCCGCGTCGGTGGCGCAGATCTGCAGGTCGGGGCTGTGCATCACGGCGTTGGACCAGGTCGGCCGGGCGCCCGGGAAGACCGCGTCGACCCGGTCGGCCAGGTCGGCCACCCGCAGCCGCACGTCGGTGGCGCCGGGCGGCAGCGCGTCCAGCCCGAACAGCCCGGCCCAGCGGGCGGCGAAGTCGGCGGCGACCAGGTCCACCGGCCGCTCACCCCCGCCCCAGAACAGACCCTGGGCCAGGAACCACAGGTCCGCCAGGGCCACCGGACCGCCGCCCGCCTCGGCGCGCAGCTCCTCGTGGAGCCCCCGGAACACCTCGTCGTACGCCTCGGCCAGGGCGTTCGCCATCCACCGGGCGGCGCGCAGCAGCACGTCCAGCGGGGCGGCCAGCTCGGCCAGCAGCGGCGCGCCGAAGACCACGTCCAGGTCGCGGGCGCTGTCCTCGTAGCAGATGGTCCGGCCGGCGTACATCTGGCCGGCACGGCGGACGGCCGGGACGCCGGTCAGCTCGGTGAAGGTGGCGTCGAGGGCGTCCAGGGCGGCCCTCAGCCGATCCGGGTCGCCGGCCGCCCCGGCCACCGCGTCGCGGGCGGCGCACAGCCGGTCGAACCCGGCCCGGGCGGTGTCGCGGGCGGCCTCGTCGCCGACGGCCTCGATCCGTTCGCGCAGCACCCGCTCGGCGTCCGGGCTGACCGGCAGGGCCGCGTCCCAGCTGATCAGCTCCCGCTCCACCAGCCGGTCGAGCAGCGCGTACCCGTCCTCGGGGCGGCGCAGCCCGATGGCCGGGTCGGCCACCAGGTCGGCGGCGCAGCGGTGGCCGTCGGCGGCGGCGAGCAGCGCGGCCTCCACCGGGGTGAGCGCCACCGGCGGACGGCCGGGGCGCAGCACGGTCCGGTCGCGGACCGCGAGGTGCGGGCGTAGCACCGGCGGCCACCACCGGCGGACGGCCAGGTCGGCGCCGATCCGCTCGGCGTACGCGGCCAGCGCCCAGGACTCGAACCAGACCCAGCGCCGGCGGGTGAGCGCGGCGCCGGGGCGGATCCGGGCCGTCGCCGGCTGGTCGGGGTCCACGGTCACCCAGCAGCTCGGGCCGAAGAAGCCGACCGTCTCGTTCTTGCCGCCGTAGCGCTGCCAGTACTTGAGCAGGGCCCGCTCCCGGTCCCGGCGCCGCACGTTGCGGGGCGCGTCCGCGCCGCCCCGGGCCAGCCCGTCCAGCGCCACCAGGGCGCCCCGGTTCTGCCAGGTGACCGCCTCGCGCAGCAGCGGGTCGGCGGCCAGCTCGCTGAGCCGCTGGGCGGCGGCGCGGACGGCCTCGTCGAACTCCTTGTCGAACCGGTCCTCGCCGATGCCGGTGGCGAGCAGCTCGTCGGCGGCCGCGGCGGCCCGGGGCGCGGTGAACAGGTCCAGGCCGTCGGCCGGGAAGCCGGTGGTCCGCAGGATGGCGTCGCGCCACACCGACCAGGCGGTGTCGCCGAGCGGCACCCGGTGCGCGCTGCCGGCGGTCCCGCGGCCGGCGGCGCGCACCGGGGCCGTGCCCGCGGCCGGCACGTCGACGCGGGTGGTCGCGGCGCCGAGCGCTCCGGTCAGGTCGGCGCGGATGAACGCGAGCAGCTCGGCGAGCCGGTCGTGCAGGAAGAAGTGGCCGGCGGCCAGCTCGTGCAGGGTGAACCCGGCGGCGGTGTGCTCAACCCAGGCGGCGTTCTGCTCGCGGGTGACCGCCCGGTCGTCCCGCCCGGCGAACGCGACGATCGGCACCGGCAGCGGCTCGCCGGGCACGTAGCGGTAGTCGTCCACCCGGCCGAAGTCGGCCCGCAGCAGCGGCAGCAGCAGCTCGACCAGCTCCGGGTGGTCGAACAGCTCGGCGGGGAGGCCGCCGCCGTCGCTCAGCCGGCGCAGCAGCTCCTCGTCGTCGGCACGGGACAGACCGTCGAAGAGGCCGGGCGCGGTGACGTGCGGGGCGCGGGCGCCGCCGACGTAGAGCCGCAGCGGCAGCGGCCGGCCGGTCCGGCGCAGCTCGCGGACCACCTCGAAGCCGAGCCGGCCACCCATCGAGTGGCCGTAGAGGGCGTACGGGCGGTCGGCCCGGGCCGCGACGGCCTCGGCCACCTCGGCGACGTCGAAGCGCGGATCCTCGTTGATCCGGTTCTCCCGGCCGGGCAGCTGCACCGGCAGCACCTCGACGTCCGGGCCGATCCCCTCCTGCCAGCGCCGGAACGCGCTCGCGCCGGCACCGGCGTAGGGCAGGCAGAACAACCGCACCGGCGCCTGAGGTCGGCTTCCGGCGGAGACGAACCAGTTCACCGCGGACCTTTCTGCACGGGGTCGATCCAGTACCGCTGGCGCTGGAACGGATAGGTGGGCAGCCCGGTGCGCCGGACCGTGCCCTCGGGGTGCAGGGCGTCCCAGTCGACGTCCCGCCCGGCCACCCAGTCGGCCGCCAGCTCGCGCAGCGGGCCGCCCTCGCCGGCGATCCGGGCGTCGGTGTCGAGCAGCGCGTCCAGTCCGGCGAGCGCGCCGGGCAGGTCGGCGGCGACCACCGCGGCCCGGTGGGTGAAGGCCCGCCGGCCGAGGGCCAGGGTGGCGGCCACCACGGGCAGCGCCGGGGCGTCGCCGCCGAGGTGGGCCCGCAGCCGGGTCAGCGCGGCCCGCAGCGCCGCCGGGGTGCGCGCGGAGACCGGCAGCAGCCACGGCCCGTCGCCGGTCGGGTCGGCCGGCTCGGCCGGCGGCGGCTGCTCCACCACGACGTGCGCGTTGGTGCCGCCCAGGCCGAAGGCGCTGACCCCGGCCACCCGCCGCGGCCCCTCGGGCCAGTCCCGCGCCTTGGTGGGCACGTAGAACGGGCCGGCGGCCAGGTCGATCTCCGGGTGCGGGCGGGTGAAGTGCAGGTTCGGCGGGATCACCCCGTGCCGCACGGAGAGCACCGCCTTGATCAGCCCGGCGATGCCGGCGGCGGCGTCGAGGTGGCCGATGTTGGTCTTCACCGAACCGAGCGCGCAGGTCTCGGCGGGTGCGGCGCCGGCGTACACCTCGTGCAGCGCGGCGACCTCGATGGCGTCGCCCAGCGGCGTGCCGCTGCCGTGCCCCTCGACCAGGCCCACCTCGCCGGGGGCGACCTCGGCGGTGGCCAGTGCGTTCGCCACCGCGGCGGCCTGCCCGCCCGGTCCGGGCACGGCGAAGCCGGCCCGGTCCGCGCCGTCGTTGGTGACCGCCCAGCCGGGCAGGACGGCGTAGATCCGGTCGCCGTCGGCCTGCGCGTCGGCGAGCCGGCGCAGCGCGACCACCCCGGCGCCGGAGCCGAAGCCGGAGCCGTTGGCGCCCTCGGCGAAGGCGCGGCACCGGCCGTCCGGGGAGGCCAGCCCGCCAGGGGTGTGCCGGTGCCGGGGCCAGGTGACGGTCACCCCGCCGGCCAGGGCGAGGTCGCACTGGTAGTCGGCGAGGCTCTGGGCGGCGAGGCAGACCGCGACCAGCGAGCTGGAGCAGGCGCTCTGCACGGCCAGGGCGGGCCCGGTGAGCCCGAGCCGGTAGGCGACCTGCCCGGGCAGGTGGTCGGTGAACTGCCGGCCGATCAGCCGGGCCTCCCAGTCGTCGGGGTCGACGTCGCCGACCACGGCCGGGTTGTCCATGAGGTGGAACAGGAAGTACCGGTTGGCGGAGGTGGCCGAGTAGACCCCGACCAGGCCGGGGAAGCGCGCCGGGTCGTGCCCGGCGTCCTCCAGGGCCTCCCAGGCGGTCTCCAGGAAGAGCCGGTGCTGCGGGTCGGTCCGGGCGGCCTCGTCGGCGCCGAAGGAGAAGAACTCGGCGTCGAAGTCGGCGACCCCGTCGAGCCGGCCGACGGCCCGCACGTGCCGGGGGTCCCCGCGCAGCCCCGGCCCGACGCCGAGGGCGGCCAGCTCCTCGTCGGTGTGCTCGTGGATCGAGTCCACCCCGGTGCACAGGTTCCACCAGAAGGTGGCCACGTCCGGCGCGCCGGGGAAGCGACCGGCGAGGCCGACCACCGCGATCTCGTCGCCGGTGTACTCGCGGGCCGCGGCGGCGGGCGCGGCCGGCGCGGGCAGCACGGGGGCGCGGACCGCCTCGGGCGGGGCGTCGAGCAGCGCCGCCTGGGCGGCCACCGTGGGGTGGTCGAAGAGGCGCAGCAGGGGCAGGCGTACGCCGAACCGCTCGGCGAGCCGCTGCTGCACCTGGCCCAGCAGCAGGGACTGCCCACCGGCGTCGAAGAAGCTGACGGTGCGGCCGACCGCCGGGCGGCCCAGCACGGCGCACCAGATGTCGTGCACGATCCGCTCGGTGTCGGTGGCGGGCGCCTCCCCGGGCGGCACCTCGGCCGCCGGCCCGGGCAGTGCCCGCTCGTCGACCTTTCCGGTGACGGTGAGCGGGAACTCGTCGAGCAGCACGACGGCCCGGGGCAGCGCGTAGCCGGGCAGCGCGGCGGCGAGCGCGGCGCGCAGCGCGGCCGGGTCGGGGCGGGCGCCGGCCGGGCGGGCGTACGCCAGCAGTTCGCCGTCGCGGGCGATGGCGCGTGCCCCGGCCACGCCGGGCTGGGCGGCGAGCACGGCCTCGATCTCGGTCAGCTCGACCCGGTGCCCGCGCACCTTGACCTGCCGGTCGAGCCGGCCCAGGCAGACCAGCTCGCCGCCGGGCAGCCGCCGGCCGAGGTCGCCGGTGCGGTAGGACCGCACCCCGTCGGCGTCCACACTGAACCGGTCGCTGTCCTGGTTGAGGTAGCCGGGGGCGAGGTGCCGGCTGCGCACCACCAGCTCGCCGGTGTCCGGGGCGAGGTCCACCCGGTAGCCGGGGAACGCCGTGCCGATCGGCAGCGGGCCGGCGGCGGTCGGGTCTACCGTGGACAGGACGAGTTCGTGCCGGGCCACGAAGGTCATCTCGGTGGCGCCGTAGCCGTTGACCAGCCGGCAGTCGGGGGCGAACCGGTCCCGGCCGCGGGCCGCGTCGGCGTAGGTGGCCTGCTCGCCGCCGAGCAGCACCACCCGGACCGTGTCGAGGCGCCGCGCCCCGAGGGTGTCCAGCAGGTAGCGGTAGACGGTGGGCGTGCAGTGCAGCACGGTGGCCCGGTGCCGGTCGAGCTGCTCGACGGCGTGGGCGAGCCCGTGCCGGCGCAGGTCGACGGGGACCACCGCGGCGCCGGTGAGCAGCGCCGGGTAGAGGTCGGGGATGGCGGCGTCGAAGCTGAACGAGGCGAGCAGGCTGAGCCGGTCGGCCGGGCCGATCGCCAGCGCGGCGATCTGGTTGTCGACCACGTGCGCGAGGTTGCGGTGGGTCTGCCCGACGGCCTTGGGCACCCCGGTGGAGCCCGAGGTGAACAGCACGTACGCCAGCGCGTCCGGGTCGACCGGGACGGGCCGCAGCGGGGCGGGCGGCACCTGGTCCAGCGGCAGCACGGTCCGCCCGCCGGCGAGTTCCCCGGCCAGCTCGCGGTGCTCGGCGGCGCAGGCGACGGCGGTGACCCCGGCGGCGGCGAGCATGTGGCGCAGCCGGTCGACCGGGAAGCCCGGGTCCAGCGGCACGTACGCGCACCCGGCGGCGAGGGCGCCGAGCAGCGCCGCGACGGTCGGGGCGCCGTGCGCGGTGAGCAGGGCGACGCGGTCGCCGGGTCGGATGCCGGCGGCGACGAGCGCGGCCGCGTGCCCCCCGGCCATCGCGGCCAACTCGGCGTAGGCGACCTCGTGGGTCTCACCGA
Source organism: Micromonospora sp. NPDC004540 (assembly GCF_040610095.1). Taxonomy (NCBI): domain Bacteria; kingdom Bacillati; phylum Actinomycetota; class Actinomycetes; order Micromonosporales; family Micromonosporaceae; genus Micromonospora; species Micromonospora sp. NPDC004540. Next base: position 34,385 of record NZ_JBEXLR010000009.1, on the reverse strand, counting down.
GCAGGGCCGGACGTTCACCGTGACGCGCCGCGACCTCGCCGAAACGATTGATGATCATCGGCTGAGCCATGTCAGCGGGCTGATGTTTCCCCATGGATGACAGGCGCGCAGCGTTCAGTGAATGTGATCATGATCCCCCCCAGGACTTCACATTGGAGTCAGAATAAAGCTCAATCTCTCGATGGGGAGGGCATCGATGCAGGTCAAGCCGAAGGGATGACAACACGTGGAAGCTCGGGCGGAGGAATCCGTCCGATCATCCCTCTAGCGCGTAGACGATTTACCGCGTAAGCGCCTACTCGCGAGTTATTTTACGGTGAAAATACTTCCGGACCGTGGAATCTTCACCGTCACGGCCCCTCTGCCGCAGCTCAACCCGGGTCTCGGGGAGCCTGCCTACACATCGTACGGCGGACGCGGGATCGGGTCGACCATCGCGTCGAATCCCTTGGGGAGCTGCGCCACGAGATCCTGGAACTCGCCGACCGTGACCGTCTCGCGCAGGGTCGCGAGCACCGCGCGGGCACCCACCTCGGCGACCGCCGGGTCCACTCCGGCCCGCTCGGCGACCCGGTACAGGAAGGCGACCGCGCCGCCGGTCGTGCCGCCCTCGCCCGGCGCGGCGAGGTAGCTGCCGACCTCGTCCGGCAACTGCGCGGCAAGGTCCGCCGTCTCGCTGGCGGTGATCCGCTCGGCGAGGGTCTGCAACACCGCCCGGGAGATCGTGGCGGCCTGCTCGGTGGGCAGCTCGGCGCGGCGGGACACCGCCTCGACGAATCGGGGAAACCGCACAGCCCTACTCCTGTCGTCGCCGGCCGCCGCCGGGTGTCCGACCCGTCCGCGCCTCGCGGCCCGGAACGTCGCGCCCGCGGTTACCCGCGCCCGGCGGCGGCAAACGGCCGTCACCGCGCGGCGGGCACCGCCGCCGGCGGCGCGTCGGGGATCGGGAAGTCCCGGGTACGCCAGACCGGCGAGCAGCGGGTGACCAGCGCCGCCCCGGCCATCCCCGCCGCGGCCAGCGCGAGGTACGCCGGCGCGCCCAGCAGCCCGGTCAGCGCGCCACCCAGCGCCGCACCGAGCGGCATCGCCCCCCAGATGACGAACCGGCTGGTCGCGGTCATCCGGGACAGCAGCGCGGGCGGGGTGGCGGCCTGCCGGAGGCTGACCGCGTTGACGTTGTAGAGCCCGCTGGCGAAGGCGTTCACCGCCAGCCCGAGGGCGATACCGACCGGGTGCGGCCAGAGCACCAGCGCCGCCCCGGCCTGGAGCACCGCCGCCCCGGTGACCGCCCGGCCGACACCGAGGCGGGCCCGGGCCCGGCCGGCGACCGCCGCGCCGAGCAGGTAGCCGACGTTGGCGCCGGCGACCAGCAGGCCGACCGTGGCGGCTGGCAGCCGCAGCTCGCGGACCGCGTGGACCAGCAGCATGGCGAGGAAGCCGGCGTGCCAGAGGTTGGTCAGGCCGGAGCACAGGGTCAGCGCCCGCACCACCGGGTCGCGGAAGACGAAGCGGATCCCCCCGGCGGCGTCCCGCCACAGCCCGCCGGCGCCGGGCGTCGCGGTGCGGGCCAGCCGGGGCGTACCGGCCAGGAAGAGCGCCGAGGTGACGAAGCTGGCCACGTCGACCAGCAGGGCCAGCGGCGCGCCGAGGACGCCGACCAGCACGCCGGCCAGGCCCGGGCCGGCGGTCTGCCCGACCGCCCGGGTCGCCTCGAGGCGGGCGTTGGCGTCGGCCAGCCGGGCGGCTGGCACCACCGCCGGCACGGCGGCGAAGTACGCCACGTCGAACAGCACGGTCGCGCAGCCGGCCAGCAGTGCCACCGCCACGAGGTGGGCCAGGCTCAGCAGCCCGGCCGCCCAGGCGAGCGGGACGCTGGCCAGCAGCACGGCCCGGGCCAGGTCGGCGCCGACCAGCACGGCGCGGCGGGGCAGCCGGTCCACCAGCGCCCCGGCCGGCACGCCGAGCAGCAGGTACGGCAGCGTGGTGGCGGCGGTCAGCACGGCGACCCCGGTGGTGCCCGCGCCGAGCGCGGTCAGCGCGGCCAGGGGCAGCGCCACCGTGGTGACGTGGGTGCCCAGGGTGCTGACCGCGTCGGAGAGCCAGAGCCGGCGGAAGGTGGCGTGCCGCCAGAGGGCGGCGGAGGTGACCGTCATGCGGGCAGCCTCCGGCGCGTACCCGGGGAACCGGGTGGCGCGGATTGTCACGGTGACAATCCGGCGGCGGGCGAGGCGCGCGGCGGCTAGATTGTCACGGTGACAATCTGGGAGCCGGCGGGGCTGGCCGGGACCGGGCCCCGCTATCTGGCGCTCGCCGACGCCATCGGCGCCGACATCGCGGCCGGCCGGCTCGGCCCCGGCGACCGGCTGCCGCCGCAGCGGGACCTGGCCCGGCGGCTCGGCGTCACGGTCGCCACCGTCGGCCGGGCCTACCAGGTGGCGGCCCGGCGCGGCCTGCTCGCCGGCGAGGTCGGCCGGGGCACCTTCGTCGCCCCGGCGCCCGCCCCGCCGCCGACCGGCGCGGCGCCCGTGCTGGACCTGGCCGCCGTGCACCCGGCCGGCCACGGGCCGGTGCACCGGGCCGTGGCGCCGATCCTGCACCGGCTCGCCGCCGACCCGCACGCGGTCGGCGCGGAGGACGCCGACGCGGTCCGGCACCGGGTCGCCGGGGCGCGCTGGCTGGCCCACGCGGGCTGGCGGCCCGAACCGGACCGGATCGAGGTGACCGCCGGCGGTCAGCACGGCCTGGCCGCCGCGCTGGCCGCGCTCGCCCCGCCCCGGCAGGTGGTGGTCACCACCGAGCTGACCAACCCCGGCCTGCTCGCCGCCGCCCGGCTGCTCCGGGTCGAGCTGGCCACCGTGCCCAGCGACGCGGCCGGCCCGCGGCCCGACGCCCTCGACCGGCTCTGCGCCCGCCGCCGGGTCGCCGCACTGCACCTGCATCCCACGCTGCACAACCCGACCGGGCTCACCGTGCCCGCCGACCGCCGCCGCGAACTCGCCGCCGTCGCCACCGCCCACGACCTCGTGGTGATCGAGGAGGACCCGTTCGGCCCGCTGCTGCCCGACCGGCCGCCCCCGGTGGCCGCGTGGCACGCCCGGACCGTCCACCTGGGCGGGATCACCAAGACCCTCGCCCCGGGGCTGCGGATCGGCTACCGGTACGCCCCGCCGTCCCTCGCGGAACCGCTGCGCGCCGCGGCCCGCGCCCTCGCCTGGGCGCCCGCTCCCCTGGTGGCCGAGATCGCCACCCAGCTCGTGCTCGGCGGGCACGCGCACCAGCTCGCCGCCAACCGCTCCGCCGAGCTGGCCGGCCGGGCCACGCTCGCCCGCGAGCTGCTCGGCGACCGGGTCGACGCGCCCGGGCCGGCCCCGTTCGCCTGGGTACGCCTCGACCGCGACGCCGAGGCGGTCACCTCGCTCGCCCGGCGGCGCGGTGTCGCCGTGGCCGGAACCGACGAGTTCGCCGCCCGGCGCGGCGCCCCGGCCGGGCTGCGGGTCAGCCTCAGCGCCGACGACCCGACGGTGCGCACCGCACTGCGCGCCCTGGCCCGGCTCATGCCCGCCTGAGCGGAGGTCAGCGCAGCGCGCCGAGGGACCGGAAGTGGTCGAAGATGAGCTGGTCCACCGGGGAGACCCGGTCCCGGTCGGCGTAGCCGAGCCAGGCAAGCTCAGCGATCTCGCTCGCCGGCCGCAGCGTGCCACGGTAGTCGGCGGCGTAGCAGGTCATCCGGACCAGCGTGCCGGCGCCGTGGCCGTGGGCCTGCGCGGTGAAGACGCCGAGCGGGACGGCGGAGTCCGGCACCACCGCCACGGCCAACTCCTCGGTGATCTCCCGGACCAGGGTCGCCAGGTCGGTCTCACCGGCCTCCCGCTTGCCGCCGGGCAGGTACCAGACGTCCTTGCCCCGGGACCGGGTGCTCAGCACCCGGCCGTCCTCGATCCGGATCCAGGCGACCTTGTCGATCTCGGGCATGTGCTCCTCGGGCTCCTGTTCATCGTGGTTCCGTGTTTGCCGCCGTTCCGCGACGGGGCACTTCCGCAATGATGCTCGAACGGCCGGGCGCCGACGCGGGACGGAGTAGCCGGATGGGGTGGCTGGGAAGACTGCTGGGTGGGCCGGACTCGGCCCGGCAGGACGTCGCGGAGCTGTTGACCACCTACAGCCTCTTCCGCACCACCACGGAGACGGTCGGGCTGGACGATCGCGAGACCGTCCGGCGGTGGCTGCGGGACCTCGACCCGGACCTCCAGCAACAGGTGCACATCCGCCGGCCGTGGGGAGTCATCGCCGCGGTGAGCGACCGCCGCGACCCGGTCGGTGTCGTCATGCAGGAGCCGGAGGGCCGGGCGTGGGGCGCCTACGTGCCGGGCGCCGACCGCCGGGAACACCTGACGCCCGAACAGGTCGAGGACGTGATGCTCGCCGCGCTCACCTCCACCGGACGACCGGACGGGCCGGACTGGCGGCCGATCGTGTGATCCGCCTGGCCGCCGCGGCGGGGGCCGGGCCGGCCCGCCGCTCGGTAGGCTCGCCGCATGGCCCGCACCACCCATCCCGGCGCCTGCCCGCTGGACTGCCCGGACACCTGCGTCTGGCAGCTCACCGTTGAGGACGGCCGGGCGGTCGCGCTGCGCGGCGACCGCGACCACCCGTTCACCCGGGGCGCGCTCTGCGGCAAGGTCAACCGCTACCTCGACGCCGTCAACGGCCCCGACCGGCTGACCACGCCCTACGTGCGCACCGGCCCGAAGGGTGTCGGGCGGGTCGCCTACCGGCCGGCGAGCTGGGCGGAGGCGGTCGATCGGGTGGCCGCCGGGCTGCGCGCCAGCATCGAGCGGGACGGCCCCGAGGCGGTGCTGCCGTACTACTTCGCCGGCACCATGGGGCACGTGCAGGGCTGGACGATGGGCCAGCGGCTCTTCGCCCACCTGGGGGCGTCCCGGCTGGACACCACCATCTGCACCGGCGCGGCCCGGGCGGCGCTGCGCTCGATCTACGGCAGCTCGGTCGGCTTCGAGCCGGAGTCCATCGTGGCGGCGAAGCTCGTCGTGCTGTGGGGCGCCAACCCGCTCGCCACCAACCTGCACCTGTGGCCGTTCGTGCAGCAGGCCCGGGAGCGCGGCGCGTACCTGGTCACCATCGACCCGCTGCGCACCGACACCGCGGCCCGCAGCGACGAGCACGTCGCCCCGCTGCCCGGCACCGACGCGGCTCTCGCCCTCGGCCTGATGCGGCACGTGCGCGACGCCGGGGCGGCCGACGAGGAGTGGCTGGCCGCGCACACCGTCGGCTGGCCCGAGCTGGCCGCCCGGCTCGACGAGTGGCCGGTGGAGCGGGCGGCCGCCGATTGCGGCCTGCCCGTCGAGGTGGTCCGCCGGCTCGGCGACCGGATCGCCACCACCCGACCCACCGCCGTCCGGGTGGGCCTGGGCCTGCAACGGCACCACGGCGCCGGCCAGGCGATCCGGGCGATCTGCGCGCTGCCGCTGGTCACCGGCGACTTCCGGTACCCGGGTGGCGGTGCCCTGGTGTCGACCGGCGGGCACCACCCGATCGACGAGGACGCCGTGGTCCGGCCGCCCGGAATGCCGGCCCCGCCGGCCCGGTCGGTGAACATGAGCCGGCTGGCGACCGTGCTCACCGGGGAGGCCGACCCGCCGGTGACCTCGCTCGTGGTGTTCAACGCCAACCCGGCCGCCACCGCCCCCGACCAGAACCGGCTCTTCGCCGGCCTGCGCCGCGCCGACCTGTTCACCGTCGTGCTCGAACAGCGCTGGACCGACACCTGCGACTACGCCGACGTGGTGCTGCCGGCCACCATGCAGCCGGAGCACCTCGACCTGCACTCCTCCTACGGCCACCACTACACGACGCTGAACCTGCCGGTCACCCGGGCGCCCGGGGAGGCGTTGCCGAACACCGAGATCTTCCGGCGGATCGCCGCCGCGCTCGCCATCGACCACCCCCGGTTCTCCGACACCGACGAGGACCTTGCCCGGCAGCTGCTGGCCGGCACGCCGGTCAGCTTCGAGGAGCTGCGCGAGCGGACGTACGCCCGGATCACCGGGGTGCCGGTCGGCGCCGCCCCGTTCGCCGCGGGCGGCTTCCGCACCCCGGACGGCCGGGCCCGGCTGCACGACCCGGCGCTGGCCCGGCTCGGGGTGGACCCGCTGCCCGGGCACACCCCGCCGGTGGAGGCGGCCGACCCCGAGCTGGCCCGCCGGTTCCCGCTGGTGCTGCTCGCCCCGGCCGGCCGGTTCCTGATGAACTCAACCTTCGCCTCGCTGCCCTGGCACACCCGGCGGACCGGGCCGCCCCGGGTGCACCTGCACCCCGACGACGCGGCGGCGCGCGGCCTCGCCGACGGCGACGCGGTGCGGGTACACAACGACCGCGGCGCGTTCCTCGCGGCGGTCGCGGTGGACGAGGCGACCCGGCCGGGGCTGGCCTTCACCTACAAGGCGTACTGGGCGCGGCTGAGCCCGGGCCGGGCCACCGTCAACGCGGTCACCGCGGTGCGCGACACCGACCTGGGCGAGGCTCCGACGTTCCACGACTGTCGGGTCGAGGTCGAGCCGGTGCCGGCCGAGCTGCTGACCCCCGAGCCGCCCGCGGACGCGCCGGCCGTGCCGTCCCCGGCCGCACCCGCCGACCCGGCGGCCGTCCCGGCCGGCTGAGCCGGGACTTCCGGCCCGCCGGCGGGGTCCGTGCGCCCCTGCTCCCGACCACCGCCCGTCCTTAGCGTGGGAGACGGAAAGAGGAGGTCGCCATGCGTACGTGGCAGGTGCAGGACGTGATGACCATCGACGTCGCGACGGTACGGGAGGGCACGGCGTACCGGGAGATCGTCGACGTGCTGACCGGCCGGCACGTCACGGCGGCGCCGGTGGTGGACGGGGCGGGGCGGGTCCTCGGGGTGGTCTCCGAGGCGGACCTCATGTACAAGGTGGAGCTGCAGGGGCAGCCGCAGCCGCGACGGATCCTGCCCGACCGGCACCGGCGGGAGGCGCGCGCGAAGGCCGGCGCGACCCTGGCCGCCGATCTGATGACCGCTCCCCCGGTGACCGTCACGCCGGACGCGTCGCTTGTGGAGGCGGCCCGGGTCATGGACGCCCGGGGCGTGAAGCGGCTCCCGGTGGTCGACGACCTGGGCCGGCTGGTCGGCATCGTGACCCGCGGTGACCTGCTCAAGGTGCACCTGCGGCCGGACGGCGACATCCGGCGGGACGTCCGCGACGAGGTGCTGCGCCGCACCCTCGGCGTGCCCGACGGCGTGGTGGACGTGACCGTGCACGGCGGCATCGTGACCCTCACGGGGCAGCTCGACCGCTGGTCCACGGTGCGCCTCGCGCTGCGGCTGGCCCGGCAGGTCAGCGGCGTGGTCGAGGTGGTCGACGCGCTCGGCTACGCGATCGACGACGCCCCGATGGCCGCGCTGCGGGCCGGCGGCGGGACCCCCGCCGGCATCGCCTGAGCCCCGCCCGGCCGGACAGGGCAGCCATCGAGAACCACAGCGTCGAAGACATGCTCGCTCGGGAAGCGGTAGCCCGAGTGATGGTTATCGACCAAGGCGTCCGGCCGTACTACTTCGAGCCGGAGACCGTCAGCCAATGCTCGAAGAGATCTCGGGTTACCTCCTCCGCTCGCGGTGGTAGGCGGGGTCTATGGTGCCTCACTGACGTGTGCCGCGAGGAGTCTCCATCCACGTTGCGGCGCATGGGTCCAGGTGCGGGTGTAGCGCAGACGCGCCGTAAAAGCCCGCCCCTGAAATACTCCGGAGAGCGTTCCGAGAAACCAGGTGACACCCGTTGTTCCGGCGGCCAGGACGAACAGCTCCTCCTCCGTGACCTGAGTGAGCCGCTGCTGTCCCGAGCGCTGGAGCGCCAGGTCATCGGCCTTGCTGTAGAGCCGTCCACCCGGGCCGGTGAAGATCAGCCGATCATCGATCAGCTCGTCAAGGGCTTCCGCATCAGCTGCAAGCTGAGCAGCCTGTAGACGGCGCTCCGCGTCGCGCAGGCTCTCGGTCAGCGAGTCCATGCCGACATCCTCCCAGGGCCTCCGGTGCTGGCTGGCGTCGTATCGGCCTTCATCCGACCCTGGCCCATCTTTGGTGAGCTACGGATAGAAGGTCTCCGCGAGTTGGACCGGTGAGGGTAGCCGCGAGTCCATCGAGTCTTGACCTATACATCGATCATCTGCTTATGTCGACGGCATGACTGGTTCCTTCGCGTCGATGCGCGAACCCACCTACTTCATCTTGGCCGCGTTGCAGGACGAACCCTTGCACGGCTACGCGATCGTCAAGCGGGCGCAGGAGTTGTCCAACGGGCGGGTGCGCCTCACGACGGGCACCCTCTACGCCGCTTTGGACCGGCTCACCGGTGAGGAGATGGTGCGGGTGGCCGAGGAGGCGGTGGTCAACGGCCGCGCCCGCCGCACCTACGAGCTGACCCAGCGAGGTATGTCCGCGCTGCGTGCGGAAGCGGAGCGGATGGCTGCGGCGGCGAGCGTCGTTCGTGATCGTTCCGTCCGCTCGACGCCTGCGGCGGGTTGGGTGGTGCCGGCATGACTGAGCTGGAGCGCCGTTACCGGTGGCTATTGCGGGCCTACCCTCGCGCCTACCGGCAGTATCGCGCCGACGAGATGCTCGAAACCCTGCTCGCCACGGCTGACAACGCGCGGCGGCCGAGCCTTCGGGAAGCGGCAGCCCTCGTGGTGGGAGGGCTACGCGCCCGCACCGGTGCAGACCGGCTCGGCTCGCGATCGGCGCTGGGACACTCCGCGCTGCGACTGTCCGCGCTGTCCCTGCTCGTGTACGGCCTGACGCTCTGGGCCGGAGGTCCCATCTCACTCTTGGTGACGGTGCTGTCGGAGGGCCCGTACAACCCCGGCACTTGGTGGTTCATCGTCATCCCGGCGCTGCTGACGATCGCGCTTTTCGCGGCGGCCTGGGGTTTCTACCGGCTGGCAATCGCTGCGGCGATCTTGACCGTGGCCGCGCAACATGGATCGGCGAACGGATGGGACCCGTCGTTCTGGTTCTCGTCGGTCTATGACCTCCAGGACGCGATGGTTCCCCAGTTCTGGCCGGCGCTGCTAGCTTCGCTGGCGTTGCTGCGACTGCTCCGCGCGCCCCGAACGCCCGTGACCAAACCGTGGACCTGGCCCGTCCTCGGGGCAGCGGCAGCCCTCCTTCTGGCGCCGAGCCCAATCAACGGCTGGTCGGACGCACCACTGATGTCCCTGTGCGCGTTCGCCGCACTGGCCGTCATCACCGCGCCCATCGATGCACGGATGCCCATCGTCGCCTTGGTGCTTCTCCTGGCGCCAGCCTTGGCGCAAGCCACCTACCTGCTCTGTTCCCAACAGGCAGGGTGGGAAATGGAGGTCTCCATCACCGCGATCCTCATCCTCGCGGCGGTCATGGTGATCACGCTTGCCGCCAGCGCAATCGCAGGCCGACGTCAAGCTCGCCTGTAGACACGCGAGCGCCGGTGGCCGACCCGGTCAGCAGCGGGAGCCAGGGGGAACGCGCACCGGGCAGCTCGGCGGGCTCCGACACTGGGCGCGGTCGAGCCTGGACACAATGAGCCGCCGTGGCAGCCGTCGATGTTCCGATCGGCAACCGAGGAACCGGGGCGCGACCGCGAACACTCCCGCCGCCATCGGCGAAGCAGGGATGAGCCCTCAGCCGTGTGGGAGGGCCGCCGGCGTCGCCGCCCACGGCGCCGCCGGCGGCTCAGCCCTCGGCGAGCACGTCCAGCACCAGCGCGGCGGTCCAACTGAACGCCGGCGAGCCGAGCCCGGCCCCGGTGTCCGGGTGGAAGTACTCGTGGCAGCCGGCCCCGTCGACCAGGTCCAGCATGGACCCCCGCAGCCCGGCGGCCAGGTCGCCGCGGCGGTGGCCGCGCAGGCCGCGCCACAGGAGCCAGCTGGTGTTCAGCCAGCTCGGGCCGCGCCAGTAGCGCAGCGGCTCGAAGTCCGGCGCGGTGCGGTCGTGGGTGGGCAGCGGGCGATCCATCCGGGCGGCCAGGCCGAACCGGGGCGAGCACGCCTCCGCGAGCACGGCCCGCACCTGGCGGGGCGGCAGGTCGGGCAGGATCAGCGGCATCAGCCCGAGCACCGTGCGGGCCGGGACGAGCCGGTCGGTCCGCACGTCGCGCGGGCGGAAGGTCCCGGTGACCGGGTCGAAGAGCCGGTCGACCAGGGCCTGCGTGATCCTCACCGCGCGGTCCCGGTGCGGCCCCGGGTCGGCGCCGACCACGCTGGCGATCCGCGCGAGGGCCCGCTCGGAGACCCCGAGCGCCGCGTTGACCAGCGGGCACTCCACCAGGAACGGATGCCGGCCCAGCAGCCCCTCGTCCCGGTAGCCGCCCGCCCGGTAGGAGTCCACGAGCGCGACGTAGCGCGCGTAGTCCAGGTCGGTGGGGCGGTGCGCCGCGTCGGCGTGCGCGGTGTCGTGCCGGCGGTACGCCCGCATCACCGCCTCGTCGGCGGGCACCGCGGCCATCGGGGCGTCCCAGGCGGGGCTGTTGTCCAGGCCGGACTCCCACGGGTGCACGACGGCGGCCAGCCCGCCGCCGCCGACGTCCCGCCGCCCGGTCAGGTAGCGCTGCTGGGCGACCAGCCGCGGGTAGAGCCAGCGCAGCGCCGCGACCGACGTCTCGGAGGGGGCGCGGCGGTGCATCAGCCAGGCGGCCGGGGCGTGCACCGGCGGCTGGACGATCCCCGAGGTGGCCGGCGCCGGGGCGCCGTCGGCCCGGGCCGAATCCCAGAACTCGGGCCCGGGGAAGTACGCGCCGACCCGCAGCGCCGGGTTGAACACGATGTGCGGCACCCGCCCGTCGGCCCACTGCGCAGCGAACAGGGTGCGCAGCTCCCGCCAGGCCCGGTCGGGGCGGGCGTGCGCCAGCCCGACCGCGATGAAGGCCGAGTCCCAGCTCCACTGGTGCGGATAGAGGGTGCGGGACGGGACGGTGTGGTCGTGTTCCCAGTTGGCGTCCAGCGTGGCCAGTGCCAGCCGGCGCAGCCGGGCGGCCCGCTCGGCGTCCGTGCGGCCGGGGTCGCCGGCCCGCACCCCGGCCGTGCCGCCGGGCATGCCCGCGCTCACGCCGCCGCCCGCCGCGGCCGAGCCTGGGCCAGGACGGTGGCGGCCTGGCGCAGGGCGGCGACCGGCTCGCCACGCAGCCGGCACTCCAGCGCCAGCCAGCCGGTGTAGCCGATCTCGTCCAGGGTGGCCAGCAGCGCCCGCCAGTCCAGGTGCCCGGCCCCCGGCTGGTAGCGGTTGGAGTCGCTGACCTGCACGTGCCCCAGGTACGGCGCGGCCGCGCGGAGCGCCGCGCCGGCGTCGTCCTCCTCGATGTTCATGTGGTAGGTGTCGGCGACCACCCGGACCGAGGGCAGGCCGACGGCCCGACACAGGGCGACCGCCTCGTCGAGCCGGTTGACCATGTGGTCCTCGTACCGGTTGAGGGGTTCCAGGAAGAGGGCGACCCCCTCGGCGCGGGCGTGCTCGCCCAGCTCGCCCAGGGCGTCGACCAGCACCTGCCGGTCGCCCTCGGGCGGGCGGGGCGGCTCGAACGGCGGCAGCCGGCGGGAGAACATCCCCCAGGCGGCCGGCGTCATGGCGCCGATCCCGCCGAGCTCGGCGATCACCGAGAGCTGGGAGCGCAGGTTGCGCACCGCGTCCCGGGAGCGCTCGGGGTCGAAGTCGCCGATGAAGTGGTCCATCTCGACGCAGACGGTCGGCATGACCACGCCCTCGGCGCGGGCCCGGCGCAACTCCGGCAGCCGCCGGGCGAGGGCCAGGTCGCCCCGGCCGCGCAGCTCGATGCCCTGGTAGCCGAGGGAGACGGCGAGGGCGTACTTCTCGGACAGGCCGGCGCCGGGGAGCAACTGCTCCTGGCAGGCGAGTGGGATGGTCATGAGAACCTCAGCACGACTTGGAGGACGTCACCGTCACCGCGGTCGAGCAACGCCAGCGCGTCGGCCACCGCGCCCGCGTCGACGACGTGGCTCACCAGCGGCAGCGGGTCGACGCTGCCCTCGGCCACCAGCTCCATGAAGGTGTGGGCGATCCGGGTCCCGGTCCACCGGCCGGCCGTGCCGGGTGCCGGGGTGGGCCCGGAGATCTGGGCCGCCACCAGCTGGATCCGGTTGTGGTGGAACTCCTCGCCGAGTCCCAGCCCGTGGGCGTACCCCTGGTAGAAGCCGGCGGCCACGACGCGGCCGGCGTGGGCGGTGGCGCGGATCGCCTCGTGCAGCGCCGGGTACGACCCGGACAGCTCCAGACAGACGTCCGCGCCGCGGCCGCCGGTGGCCGCGTGCAGCGCGGCGGCGGCGGAGTCGACGGTGGCGTCGACCACCCGGCGGGCGCCGAGTCGGGTGGCGTGCGCGAGCCGGTCCGGCACCCGGTCGACGGCCACCACCCGGGCTCCGGAAAGGACGGCGAGCCGGGTGCCGAGCAGCCCGATGACCCCCTGCCCGAAGACCCCGACCCAGTCGCCGAGGTGCAGGTCGCCGGCGAGCACGGCGGTCAGCGCGATGGCGCCGGGGCGGGCGAAGACGGCGACCAGGGGGTCGAGCCCGGGCGGCAGCGGCGTGACCGCGCCGGACGCCAGCACGGCCTCCGCGCGGTGCCCCCACATGCCCCAGACGACCTGGCCGGGCAGGCGGTCGGCGACGTCGGGAGCGACCTCGACGATCTCGCCGACCTCCTCGTAGCCGAAGCCCACCACCGGGTACGCGGGCGCGGCCTGCCGCGGCACGAACATCCGGGTGGCGTCGTCCCAGTCCTTGCTGAGCCGGGGATTGCTGCCCCGGTAGAGGGTCAGCTCGGTGCCGGCGGAGATGCCGGAGTAGCAGGTGCGGACGCGGACCTGGCCGGGGCCGAGCGGATCCGGGGGGCAGGGCTCCAGGCTCACCCGCCGGGGCCCGGCCAGAGAGACAACCCAGTTGGCCATGGCGTCGCTCCGAGGAAAGTGCCGGAGCCAATTCTAAACCGAAATATTGGTAATTGTCTTGTAAACGATCAATCGAGGGCGTTAAATCCCTGTTGTACCCTTCGAGAGGAGTGCCACCGATGCCATCACCCTCGATGCGGATCCTCGCCTCCACCCTGATCATGGCACTTGCCGGGACATCCCTGCTGGCCTGCGGTGACGACGAGCCGAAATCCGACAGTTCCCAGATAACCGTGTGGAGCCTGGAAGACGTGGCGGACCGGGTGAACGCCACCAAGGCGATCATCGCGGACTACACCGCCAAGACCGGCGTCAAGGTCAACCTGGTCACCGTCAACGAGGACCAGTTCCCCTCCCTCATCGCATCCAGCGCCGCCGCCGGCGACCTGCCCGACGTGGTCGGCTCGGTCTCCCTGGCCGGGGTGCGCACGCTCGCCGGCAACGACCTGCTCGAGCCCGACGCCAACAAGCGGGTCGTCGACAAGCTCGGCCGGGACACGTTCTCCCCGCGCGCCCTCGAACTGACCAGCGAGGACGGCAAGCAGCTCGCGGTCCCCAGCGACGGGTGGGGCCAGCTGCTGGTCTACCGCAAGGACCTGTTCGCCGCGGCGGGCCTGGCCGCCCCCGACACGTACGAGAAGATCGCCGCCGCGGCGGCGAAGCTGAACACCGGCGGCGTCGCCGGCATCACGGCGGCGACCGCTCCCGGCGACGTCTTCACCCAGCAGACCTTCGAGCACCTCGCCCTGGCCAACAACTGCCAGCTCACCGACGACGCCGGCGAGGTCACGCTGGACTCCGCCGAGTGCGTCGAGGCGTTCCGCTTCTACGGCGACCTGATGCGGAACAACTCGGTCAAGGGCGCGCAGGACGTGGACACCACCCGGGCCACCTACTTCGCCGGAAAGGCGGCCATGCTGATCTGGTCGCCGTTCATCCTCGACGAGCTGGCCGGGCTGCGCAACGACGCCAAGCCGACCTGCCCGCAGTGCCAGTCCGACCCGGCGTGGCTGGCGAAGAACAGCGGCTTCGTCACCGCCATCAAGGGGCCGAACGGCGCCGAGCCGGCCCAGTACGGCGAGATCAGCTCCTGGGCGGTGCTCGACGGCGCGAGCGACTCCGCGTCGTCCTTCGTGGAGTACATGCTCTCCGACGGCTACCCGCGCTGGTTCGGCATGTCCCCCGAGGGGCGCTTCCCGGTGCGTACCGGCACCGCGGAGGACAAGCAGAAGTTCCTCACCGCCTGGAACACCAGCCAGGCCGGGGTGGACCGCAAGCAGCCGCTGTCGGCGGTCTACGGCGAGGACGTGCTCGCCACCCTGCGCAAGAGCCCGGACACCTTTCAGCGCTGGGGGCTGACCCAGGGCCAGGGGAAGCTGGTCGGTGCGATCCTCGGCGAGCTGCCGGTGCCCAAGGCGCTCGCCGACGTGATCGGCGGGAAGTCCGACGCCCAGGCCGCCGCCGGGCGGGCGAAGAAGGACGTCGACGCGATCGCCAAGGGCGTGAATTGACCACCACCGCGCCGGAGGCCGGCCGCTCCCCCACCCGGGAGCGGCCGCGCCGGCCCGGCAGACGCCCGCTCACCCTGCGCCGCCGCGAGTCCCGCGCGGGGCTCGCGCTGGTCACCCCGACCCTGCTCGTCGTGGTCGCGGTGATCGGCATCCCCATCGTCTGGACCGTGGTCCTGGCCTTCCAACGGGTACGCCTCGCGACCCTGCGCCGCACCGGCCTCTTCGGCGAGCTGACCCTGGACAACGTCGACCGGGTGCTGCACACCCCCGGCTTCGCCGACACGCTGTGGACCACCGTCGTCTACAGCGCCGGCGGGACCGTCGGCTCGATCCTGGTCGGCCTGGTGGCGGCGCTGGTGGTCCGCCGGCCGTTCCGGGGCCGCACGATCGTCCGCGCGTCCATGCTGCTGCCGTACGTGGCGCCGGTGGTCGCCATGACCTTCGTCTGGCAGGTGATGCTCGACCCGCAGATCGGCTTCGTCAACGACTGGGGCCGGCGGTTCCTCGGCTGGGACGCGCCCGTGCCGTTCCTGTCCCAGGAGTCCACCGCGCTCTGGACGGTCATCGC
The DNA here is from genome assembly GCF_040610095.1 of Micromonospora sp. NPDC004540. Taxonomy (NCBI): domain Bacteria; kingdom Bacillati; phylum Actinomycetota; class Actinomycetes; order Micromonosporales; family Micromonosporaceae; genus Micromonospora; species Micromonospora sp. NPDC004540. The sequence continues at coordinate 19,344 of NZ_JBEXLR010000009.1, read as the reverse complement.
GTTCGAGGCGTGGCGCTACTTCCCGTTCGCCTTCCTGTTCCTGCTGGCCCGGCTCCAGGCCGTGCCGGCCGAGCTGGAGGAGGCCGCCCGGGTCGACGGGGCCACCCCGACCCAGCGCTTCCGGCACATCCTGCTGCCCCAGCTCATGCCGGTGATCGCGCTGATCGGGGTGCTCCGGTTCATCATGACCTTCAACAAGTTCGACGACGTCTACCTGCTCACCGGCGGCTCGGCCGGCACCGAGGTGGTCAGCGTCCGGGTCTACCAGTTCCTCACCGCGCGGACCGACATCGGCGCGGCGGCGGCGCAGGCGGTCGTGCTGGCCGTGGTGCTGATCGTCTTCGTCGCGATCTACCTGCGCTTCTTCAGCGGCCGACGGGAGGAGGCGTGATGGACCGGGACCGGATCGAGACGGTGAGCCTGCGCTGGCTGCGCCGGCTGGTGATCGCGGGCTTCCTGCTGGTCACCCTGCTGCCGTTCTGGTACATGCTGGTGCTGTCGGTACGCCCCATCGAGCGGCTGCTGCTCGACCCCGGCTCGCTGCTCGTGCCGTTCGGCGAGCTGACCGTCGCCACCTACGCCGAGGTGCTCAAGTCCGTCGAGGACGGCGGGCAGGGCTTCCTCGCCTTCATCCGCAACAGCGGCATCGTGGCCCTGGCGGCCACCGCGCTCACCCTGGTGATCGCCATCCCCGGCGCGTACGCGGTGTCCCGGCTGCGGTTCTTCGGCCGGCGGCAGGTCAGCGCGCTGTTCCTGGCGGTCTACCTGTTCCCGTCGATCGTCATCGCGATCCCGCTCTTCGTGGTCTTCACCCGCGCCGGGCTGCGGGGGTCGCTGGTCGGGCTGGTGCTGGTCTACATCTCGCAGACCCTGCCGGTCTCGGTCTACATGCTGAAGAACTACTTCGAGACGATCCCGGTCAGCCTGGAGGAGTCCGCGGCCATCGACGGGGCCGGCCGGCTCGGCATCATCCGCCGGGTCAGCCTGCCGCTCGCCGCGCCGTCGGTGATGGCGGTCGCCCTCTACGACTTCATGATCGCCTGGAACGAGTTCCTCTTCGCGCTGCTCTTCCTGGTCGACCGGCCCAACCGGTGGACCGTCTCGCTGGGCCTGTCGCTGCTCTCCGACGGCGTCGAGGTGCCGAAGACGGTGCTGATGGCCGGCTCGGTGATCCTCACGCTGCCGATCGTGATCCTCTTCTTCGCCAGCGAGCGGCTGCTCACCGAGGGCCTGACGAGCGGCGCGGAGAAGGGCTGATCCGCCGCTGCCAGGTGCCGGGAGCTCCCACCGGGCACCTGGCAGCGGCGCATCTCGGCACGAGATGCCCGATTCGTGGGTTACTGTCGCTTCGGTCATCGGGGATCGGGGTGGGATGCCAGACGCACGCGAGACACTCAAGGTCCCCCGGGCCGGGCACCTGCTGCACGTCGAGGTGAGCGGCAGCACGGGGGTGCCGCTGGTGCTGATGCACGGCTTCCCCGACAACCTCGGCCTCTACGACGAACTGATGCCGCACCTCGGCGATCGGCGGGTCGTCCGCTTCGACTTCCTGGGCTGGGGCCGCTCCGACAAGCCCGCGGGCTACCCGTACTCCGCGGACAACATGACCGGAGACCTCGCGGCGGTGATCGACCACCTCGGGCTGCGGCGGGTCGTGCTGGTGGCCCACGACGCGTCCGGGCCGCCGGCGATCGACTGGGCCCTGCTCTACCCGCACCGGGTTTCCGCGTTGGTGCTGCTCAACACCTACTACCACCAGACGGCGTCGCTGCGCCGACCACCGGTCATCGCGCTGTACTCGACGCCGTTGCTGCGCATCGCGGCCCGGAAGCTGGCGGGCCGCGGGTCGGAGCTCGCTCGACGCCTCTACACCTGGCAGGTGGGCAGGTTCATCCGCGACGACCGCCGCCGGGGCCCGGTGGTGGAGCGCCTGTGCGACGACTTCGTCGCGGTCCAGCCGGCGTTCTGGCGGCTCAACGACGACCTGCTCGGCACCGTCCTGACGCGCCGGCGCCGGATACCCGACCTGCGCCGGTTCGGCCCGCCGGTGCGGGTGATCTTCGGTGTCGAGGACCGTTCCCTCAACCCCCGGGTCGCGCGCCGCTTCGCGCAGCTCTTCCCCCGCGCGGACCTGCACCTGCTGCCGAACGCGGGCCACTTCGTGCAGGTCGACCAGCCGGAGCGGACCGCCCAGCTCGTCCTGACCGCCGGTTGACCGCCACGCTGCCCGCAGTTGACCTTGGGCAGGCGGCGGGACCAGGATGACCCGGGTGCGGGCGGCTGAGGAACGGACGGTCGGCGGGCGGCTGGCCCGGCTGGTCACCGAGGTGCTCGCACCGGGCGTCCTGGTGACCGCCCTGCCGCTGGTGGCGGCCGCCCGGGTCAGCCGCTCCCCGCAGCAGTTCCTGCTCTGGGGCGGCACGGCGTTGCTGTTCTGCGCGGTGGTCCCGGTCGGCGTGATCGTCCACGGGGTACGCCGCGGCCGGCTCACCGACCGGCACGTCGGCGACCGTACCCAGCGGGCCCGACCCCTGCTGACCGGCCTGGCCTCGGTGGCGGTCGGGACGGCCCTGCTGGCCGGGCTGCGCGCCCCCGCCGAACTGTTCGCCGTGATCGTGGTGATCTTCGTGGTCGGCGCCGCCTGCACCCTGGTCAACCACTGGTGGAAGCTGAGCATCCACGCCGCGGTCGCGGCCGCCACCATGGCGGTCCTGGTGCTGCTGTTCGGCCCCGCGCTGCACGTCGGCTGGCTGCTGGTGGCCGCGGTCGGCTGGTCCCGGGTGGTGCTGCGGGACCACACCTGGCCGCAGGTGGTGGCCGGCGCCGTCACCGGCGCCCCGCTCGCCGCCGGAGCCTTCCTGGCCCTCGGCTGAGGTTCCGCGGACCGCTCGCACAAGATCAGCTACGGTGGCGGCATGGGCAAGCCGACCCGCTGGGTGACCGAGACCAATCCGGGACACTCGCAGTGGTACATCGACCGGTTCCGCCGCCTCGCCGCCGAAGGGGCGGACCTGGCCGGCGAGGCCCGGCTGCTGGACGCGCTCGTCCCGCCGGGCGCGCGGATCCTGGACGCCGGCTGCGGCACCGGCCGGGTGGCCGCCGCGCTGGCCGCCCGGGGCCACACCGTGGTGGGCGCGGACGCCGATCCGGCGCTCATCGACGCCGCCCGCGCCGACCACCCCGGCCCGCGCTTCCTGGTCGCCGATCTGGCCGAGCTGGACCTGGCCGGGCAGGGCGAGCCGGAGCCGTTCGACGCGGCCGTGGTGGCCGGCAACGTGATGGTGTTCGTCGCCCCCGGCACCGAGCGCGCGGTGCTGACCCGGATCGCCGCGCACGTCCGGCCGGACGGCCGGGTGGTGGTCGGCTTCGGCACCGACCGCGGCTACCCGGTCACCGAGCTGGACGCCGACGCGGTGGCCGCCGGGCTCCGCCTCGAACACCGCTTCGCCACCTGGGACCTGCGCCCCTGGCACGACGACGCGGAGTTCGCGGTGACCGTGTTCCGCAAGCCGGCCTCCTGATCCCGCCCGGCACCGCGCCCGCAATGCGGGGTCAGGCCGGGGCGGCGACCGTGCGGGCGGCGGCCGGGTCGAGCGGGCTGCCGGCCGGCACCAGGCTGACCAGGCCCGCCGGCAGCCGGACCGGACGCACACCGGAGTAGCCGAGCATGCCGAGCACGTCGGCGCCGGCCAGCACGTGGCGCCGGCCGAGGTCGGTGACGACGCAGACCGCCCCGCCGGTGGCGCCGGGCGCCGCCACCGACTCCACCAGCGCGCCCCGCCCCGGTTCCACCAGCACCTGGTCCGCCAGCCCACCCCGGCCGGCCGGCGTTCGCGCGGCGGCGGAGAGATCCGGCGGGACGACGCCGAGCCGGACCTCGCGTGCGCCGGTGTCGTCGTCGGCCCGGGCGCAGAGCGCGCCGCCCTCCGTCGTGGCCAGCGCGGGCGGGACGGCGGGCGGGGCGGTCGGCCCGGTGGGCACCAGGTCGGGAAGCTTCGGCAGGGCGGCGAACCGGCCGAGGGTGATCGGTTCCGGGTCGCCCTGGCCGGTGCGGGCGAGCAGCAGGGCGGCCTGCAACTCGGTGATGCCGGCCAGCCCGGCCCGCCCGGCCACCGCGTACTGCCGGCCGCCGCCGGAGTTGCGGACCAGGTAGACGTCGCCGACGGTCGCGCCGGTGACCCCCTCGGAGGGGGCGCCGAGGTCGCGCAGCGCGGGCGGGGCCAGGTCGGCGCCGGCCGGCACGGTGTGCAGCAGCGCCGGGGCCACCGGCACGGCCCGTTCCCGGGTGGCGGCCAGCGCGGCGAGCACCCGGTCGGTGTCGCGGAGCAGGTAGCGCCGCTCGTGCCAGAGCAGGTGCAGGCTGCCGTCCGGGTCGCGCAGCAGCAGGCCCTGGTCGCCGAGGGGCCGGCCGCCCGTGGCGTCCCGGCCGATCAGCAGCGCCGAGCGGGCCTCAACGCGGCCCGCCTCGGCGGCGGCGACCGAGCAGACCGTCCACGCCCCGTGGACGAGCCGCCCCGGCGCGGGCAGCGAGTCGGGTGCGTCGGCGATGCCGAGCGGCAGGCCGCGCGGCACCCCCTCGTTGGAGCGGCGGGAGACCAGCACGGTCTTCGGCCGCTCCGCCCCGATGATCAGCAGCGCCGAGGCGTAGTTGAGCACCGGGTGCAGCTTCTCCTCCCGGTAGACGAACCGTGCCCCGGACTCCTTCTCCACGATCACCGCGTCCGGGTCGCGCCAGGCGCTGCCGCCGCCGGCGAACAGGCCGTAGAGGGCGACCCCGCCGAGCGCGATCACCGCGACCAGCACGCTGGCCAGGCCCGCGCCGGCCAGCCGGCGGAACGGCGACTGCGCGGGGTCGGTCTCGCGCATCACCAGCGCGGCGACGGCCCGCTGGACGGTGAACTGGTAGGAGTGGAGCTGGTCCTGCCGGGACGGCATCGGATCCCTTCCGAGAACGATCGTCGGCGCACAGGATAAGCGCTCCGTCGATCCCCCGGGGACCCTCCGTGTCCGGCCGGCGCCTCAGCCGCCCGACCGGCGGGTCGGAGTGGTTCCGGGGACGTGGTGGCGGACCGGGTACCCCCCGGGGTATGTTGGCTCCAGGAGGTGCACGGTGAAGCTTCAACCCGAGATGACCAGCGAGGCGCTGACCCGGCTCAAGCGAGCCCGAGGCCAGCTCAACGCCGTCATCGAAATGATGGAGAACGGCGAGGACTGCCGGGCCGCCCTGACCCAGCTCGCGGCCGTGTCCAAGGCCATCGACCGGGCCGGCTTCAAGATCATCGCGTCCGGCATGCGGCACTGCGGCACCGCCCGGGACCGGGGCGAGGAGCCGGAGATGACCGAGGAGGAGCTGGAGAAGCTCTTCCTCGCCCTGGCCTGACCGAGGAATTCACCGCCCTCGCCGCGTGATCGCGGCGAGGGCGGGTAACCCACGCCCGTGACCCGGGCCGGAGTCTGTCTCCCACATACCCCCCGGGGTATATGGGAAAAGGAAGGAGAACGCATGTCAGTCGAGGTGTCCGTCATCGCGACGTCCTCGCTCGGCGACCGCAGCTACCTGGCCTCCGACGGTCAGGTGGCGATCGTGGTCGACCCGCAGCGCGACATCGACCGGATCCTGTACCTCGCCGGGGCCAAGGGGGTGCGAATCACCCATGTGGTGGAGACGCACATCCACAACGACTACGTCTCCGGCGGCCTGGAACTCGCCCGGATCACCGGCGCCCGGTATCTGGTGGCCGCCGCCGACGAGGTCGACTTCGACCGGATGCCGGTCGCCGACGGCGACACGATGCCCGTTTCCGACAACCTGCGGCTCCGCGTGGTCGCCACCCCCGGCCACACCTTCCACCACCTGTCGTACGTCCTCGACGAGGCCACCGACGGCGGCTGGCAGCCGGCGGGCGTCTTCACCGGCGGCTCGCTGCTGTTCGGCACCACCGGACGCACCGACCTGCTCGGCCAGGAGCACGCCCACGAGCTGGCCCACCACCAGCACGCCTCGGCGCGGCGGCTGGCCGACCTGCTGCCCGACGGGGCCCAGGTGTGGCCCACGCACGGCTTCGGCAGCTTCTGCTCGGCCAGCCAGGCCGACGCCCCCGACTCGACCATCGGGCGGGAGAAGCAGGCGAACGAGGTGCTGCGGCTGGCCGCGGACGAGTTCGTCACCCAGACCCTCGCCGGCCTGGACGCCTACCCGGCGTACTACGCCCACATGGGCGTGGCGAACCAGGCCGGGCCCGCGCCGCTGGACCTCACCCCGGTAACCCGGGCCGACGCGGCTCAGCTCCGCGACCGGATCGCCGCCGGGGAGTGGGTGGTGGATCTGCGGCACCGCAAGGCGTACGCGGCCTCGCACCTGGCCGGCACGGTCAGTCTCGGGCTGGACGGCCCCATGTCGACCTGGCTGGGTTGGCTGATCGAGTGGGGCACGCCGATCACGCTGCTGGCCGAAACGCCGGAGCAGGTCGCCGACGCCCAGCGGGAACTGGTCCGGATCGGCATCGACCGGCCCGCCGCCCAGGCCACCGGAGCGGCCGAGCGGTGGACCACCGAGCCCGGGCAGCTCCGTGAGCTGCGGATGGCCGACTTCCCGGCCCTCGCCGCGGCCCGCACCGGGAACACGCCGGCCGGCCTGCCCGCCCCGGACGTCGTCCTCGACGTGCGGATGACCAACGAGTGGCGCGCCGGCCGCGTCGAGGGCGCCGTGCACATCCCGCTGCCCGACCTGCCCAAGCGGCTCGCCGACGTGCCGGTGGGCGCGGTCTGGGTGCACTGCGGCTCCGGCTACCGGGCCACCGCCGCCGCGTCGCTGCTGGCCAACGCCGGTCGCGAGGTTGTCGTCATCGACGACAGGTTCGACCGGGCCGAGGCGGCGGGCGTCGCCATGGCCGACAACGCCTGACCCGTATCCGAGTACCGGCCGGCGCCACCGCGCGCCGGCCGGCGCCCCACCCTGCCGCCGCCACAGCGGTTCGTCCCAGAACGAGGAGAAATGAGCACTTCCGAGACCACCGGCCCGGCCACCCTCGACGCCACCTCCCTGCGGGAACTGATCGACTCCGGGCGCGCCCCCCGACTGCTCGACGTCCGCACCCCGGCCGAGTTCGAGACCGTGCACATCCCCGGCGCCTACAACGTCCCGCTGGACCTGCTCAAGGAGCACCGCGAGGAGCTGCGCAACCACCTCGACGTGGACGTGGTGCTGATCTGCCGCTCGGGCGCCCGCGCCAACCAGGCGGAGCAGGCACTGGCCGGGGTCGGCCTGCCGAACCTGAAGGTGCTCGACGGCGGCATGCTCGCCTGGCAGGCGGCCGACGCGCCGACGAAGCAGGGCGCGGCCCGCTGGGACCTGGAGCGTCAGGTCCGCCTGGTGGCCGGTTCGATCGTCCTGCTCAGCGTCGTCGGCTCGGTGTTCGTCCCGGGCCTCAAGTGGGTCGCCGCGTTCATCGGCGCCGGCCTCACCTTCGCCGCGGTGACCAACACCTGCGCGATGGGCATGCTGCTCAGCAAGCTGCCGTACAACCGGGGCGCCGGCTGCGACCTCGACACCGTCGTCGGCCAGTTGCGCGAGAGCAACGGGGAGCGGGCATGACCGCTCCCCTGCTGCTCACCCTCGGCCTGGCCGTGCTGATCGGGGTGAGCCTCGGGCTGCTCGGCGGCGGCGGGTCGATCCTCGCCGTTCCGCTGCTGGTGTACGTCGCCGACCTGCCGGCCAAGGAGGCGATCGCCACCTCCCTGCTCGTCGTGGGCGCCACCAGCGCCGTCGGCGTGCTGCCGCACGCCCGCGCCGGACGGGTCCGCTGGCGTACCGGGCTGATCTTCGGCCTCGCCGGCATGACCGGCGCGTACGCCGGCGGCCGGCTCGCGGAGTTCGTCCCGGCCGCAGTCCTGCTCACCGGCTTCGCGGTGATGATGCTGGCCACCGCGATTGCGATGATCCGAGGCCGGCGCGCCACCGAGGGCCGGCCGGTGCCGCACGAGCTGCCGGTGTTCCGGGTGATCCTCGACGGGATCGTCGTCGGGCTGGTCACCGGCCTGGTCGGCGCGGGCGGCGGCTTCCTGGTGGTGCCCGCCCTGGCCCTGCTCGGCGGCCTGCCGATGCCGGTCGCCGTCGGCACCTCCCTGGTGGTCATCGCGATGAAGTCCTTCGCCGGCCTGGCCGGCTACCTCTCCAGCGTGACCATCAACTGGGGCCTCGCACTCGCGGTCACCGCCGCCGCCATCGTCGGCAGCGTCCTCGGCGGTCGCCTCGCCGGGAAGATCCCCGCGGACGTCCTGCGCAGGTCGTTCGGTTGGTTCGTGGTGGTGATGGGCATCTTCGTCCTCGCCCAGCAGCTGTCCCCGCTCGCGGGACTCACCCTGGGAGGGCTCGCCGCAGCCGGTACGGTCACCATGGCGGTGCGGGGCCGCCGGAGAAGGAGACACAGTGGACAGCAGCGCCTGGGACAGCCGGTACGCGAGCACGCCGGGTCTGGTGTGGAGCGCTGACCCGAACCGCTTCGTGGTCGAGTCCGTCACCGGGCTCACCCCCGGCGCCGCGCTGGACCTCGCCGCGGGTGAGGGACGCAACGCGGTCTGGCTGGCCGAGCAGGGCTGGCGGGTCACCGCGGTGGACTTCTCGCCGGTCGCCGTGGGCCGGGGGCGCGAACTGGCCGCCGGGCGCGGCGTCGAGGTCGAGTGGCGGGTCGCCGACGTCACCGCGTACCGACCGGTGCCGGGCAGCTACGACCTGGTGCTGATCAGCTACCTCCACCTGGCCGCCGACGACCTCGCCCGGGTGCTGGCCGCGGCCAAGCAGGCGCTGCGCCCCGGCGGCAGCCTCGTGGTGATCGGCCACGACCTGGCGAACCTGACCGGAGGCACCGGCGGGCCGCAGGACCCGACCGTCCTGCTCACCCCGGAGGCGGTGGTCGACGGCCTGGCCGGGCTGCACATCCGGCGCGCCGAAACCGCCCGCCGCCCGGTGGCCACCAGCGACGGCGGCACCGTCGACGCGCTCGACACGGTCGTCGTGGCCACCCGGCCGGTCGACTGACCGGCCCGGCCGGCACACTCCGGCCGACGTCAGGCGGGTACGGCGCCCGACTCACGGGCACAGGACGAGCCGGATCGGGTTGCCCTCCTTGGCCTGCACCCGGCGCACCGCCTCCGGCGCGTTCACCAGCGGCAGCACGTCGCTGACCGACGCGGACAGGTCGAGCCGGCCCAGCCCGGTGAGCGTCACCAACTGCCCGACGTGCTCGGCCTCGGAGCCGTAGTGGCCGAGCACCGCCTGCCGGTTGTAGCTGAACCGGCTGTCCGACGGGATGCTGATCGGCTGGTTGGCGATGCCGGCGAGCACCAGCCGGCCGTGCCGGCCGAGCACGGTCATGGCCTGCTCGCGGACCGCGTTGACGCCGGCGAAGTCGAACGCCACGTCGAGCCCCCGAGTGCCGACCAGTTCGAGCACGGCGTCCTTGAAGCCGCCGTCCGCCGGGTCGAGAGCCACGTCCGCGCCGAGGGCGACCGCCCGGTCCCGGGCCGCCGGCAGCGGATCCACGGCGATCACCGGGGCCGCGCCGACGAGCAGCAGCAACTGCACCGCGTGCGCGCCGAGGCCACCGACGCCCCACACCGCGACCGCCTCCGCCGGCCGGACCCGGGCCGTCTCGGTCACCGCCGCCCAGGGCGTGGAGACCGCGTCGGGGATGATGCAGGCCTGCTCGAACGGGAGCAGGTCCGGGACGGGGACCAGGGTGTCCTCGCGGGCCAGGGCGTACTCGGCCCAGCCGCCGTCGTAGTCGACGCCGCGGGTGAGCACGAGGCCGAAACGGTCCCGCTCCCCCGCCTGGAGCAGCACCCGCTGGCCCGGCTGCCAGTCCCGCACCCCCTCACCGAGCACGTCCACCGTGCCCGCGACCTCGTGACCGAGGGTCACCACGTCCCCGCCGAGGTACAGCGGGGTCAGGGTGCCGTCGATCAGGTGCACGTCCGACAGGCACACCCCGGCCGCGGCCACCCGGATCCGGACCTCGCCGCGCCCCGGCTCGGGCACCGGCACCGATTCCATCCGCAGCGCCCGCTCGGCCACGTGCAGCCGTCCGGCCAGCATCTCCGCCACGCTCGCTCCCCTCTCCGGCCTCCTCGACCGGTGACGGCTCCAGGTCGACGCACGCCGAGCTGGAGTCGTCGTGGCGTACCCGCCGCCGGCCCGCCGATGCCACCGGGCCGGGAAAAACGGCCACGCGGCCCATATCCTCGGGCCGCCGGGCGACCGGCCGGTAGCATCCGGTCACGGACCGGCGGAGAGGACACCCGTGGGCGCACGCTTCGAGGAACTGGCCTGGCGGGAGACGCCGATCGGCGAGATCAGCCTGCGCCGGCGCCGCGACCCGTCACTCGACGTCGACGTGTACGAGGTGAAGCTCGACGACGAGTTCCTCATGTCCAGCCTCTTCCCGGTCGCGGAGATCGAACTCGCCCGGCTCGGGCTGGCCCCGCTGGCCGGCGGGCCCCTGGACGTGGTGGTGGGCGGGCTGGGCCTCGGCTACACCGCGCGCACCGCGCTGGAGGATTCCCGGGTGCGCTCGCTGCTGGTGGTCGAGGCCATCGAGGACGTGATCGACTGGCACCGCCGGGACCTGCTGCCCTTCGCCGCCGGGCTGGCCGCCGACCCGCGTACCCGGTTCGTCCGGACGGACTTCTTCGCGGCCGTGGCGAGCGGCGCCGGGTTCGATCCGGAGGCGCCGGGGCGCCGGTTCCACGCGGTGCTGCTCGACGTCGACCACTCCCCGCGGCAGGTGCTGCACCCCAGCCACGCCGACTTCTACACGGTCGACGGGCTGCGCCGGCTCGCCGCGCTGCTGCACCCCGACGGGGTGTTCGCGCTCTGGTCGAACGACCCGCCCGACCAGGCGTTCCAGCGGACGCTGACCGAGGTGTTCCCGACCTCGGTGGCGCACGTCGTCCGCTTCCCCAACCCGTTGCAGGGCCGGGAGGCCGCGAACACCGTGTACGTGGCCCGGCACTGAGCCGCGGCCGGGCGGGCATGGCGGGCGTCGGAGCGGGAAAGCGGGCGGCCCACCGTACTCCCGGGAGGGTGCCATGCGGTCGTTGCTCTGGATCGTCGGCGTCGTGGCCGGCGTGCTCATCCTGCTCGGGTTGCTCCTGGAAGCGGCCCGCTGGCTGCTCATCATCGGCGCCATCGCGGTGGTCGTCCTCATCGTGCTGGCCTTCGCGCGCGGCCGCCGGGTCGTGCAGCGCGGCGCCCCACGCCGCTGACCGCTGCCGTGTGACGAACTCAGCGAGTTACTCCGCCGTAAGTTACCGGGTGGTTAAGTTAGGCTGAGGGCCGTCATCCGGCAGCGAGGAGAGACGGCGATGGACGCGACCGCGCAGCGGCCCTGGACACGCAGCTACGCCCCCGGTGTACCGGCCGAGATCGCGGAACCGGCCGGCTCGCTGGTGGACCTGCTCACCGACGCCGCCCGCCGGTTCGGCTCCCGGGTCGCGCTGGACTTCTACGGCGCCACCACCACCTACGCCGACCTGGCCGACCAGGTGGCCCGCGCGGCCGAGGCGCTGCGCCGGCTCGGCGTCGGCCCCGGCGACCGGGTCGCCCTGGTGCTGCCGAACTGCCCGCAGCACGTGGTCGCCTTCTACGCGGTGCTGCGCCTCGGCGCGGTGGTGGTCGAGCACAACCCGCTCTACACGGCCGACGAGCTGGCCCACCAGCTCACCGACCACGGCGCCCGGGTGGCGGTGGTCTGGGACAAGGTGGCGCCGCTGGTCACCGGGCGGGGCGCGGTGCGGACGGTGGTGGCCGTCGACCTGACCGGGGCGCTGCCCCCGCTCAAGCGCTGGGCGCTGCGGCTGCCGCTGCCCAAGGTCCGCGCCGCCCGGGCCGCGATGACCGCCCCGGCCCCCGGCGCGCTCTCCTGGTCCGCACTGGTCGCCGACGCCGCCCCGGTGGCCGCCGACCACCCCGCGCCCCGGCCCGCGGACGTCGCGCTGCTCCAGTACACCGGCGGCACCACCGGCGTCCCGAAGGGCGCCGTGCTGACCCACCGCAACCTGCGGGCCAACGCCGCGCAGGGCCGCGCCTGGGTGCCCGGCCTGCGCGACGGCGCGGAGACGGTGTACGCCGTGCTGCCGCTGTTCCACGCGTACGGGCTGACCCTCTGCCTGACCTTCGCGGTGAGCATCGGGGCCACCCTGGTGCTCTTCCCCCGGTTCGACCTCGACCAGGTGCTCGACGCGGCGCGCCGCCGCCCGCCGACCTTCCTGCCCGCCGTCCCGCCGATCTACGCGCGCCTCGCCACCGCCGCCCGGGAACGCGGTGTCGACCTCACCTCCGTCCGCTACGCCATCTCCGGCGCCATGGCGCTCCCGCCGGCCACCGTGCAGCTGTGGGAGTCGGTGACCGGCGGCCTGCTCGTCGAGGGCTACGGGATGACCGAGACGTCCCCGATCACCCTGGGCAACCCGGTCGCACCGACCCGCCGGCCGGGCACCGTGGGGGTGCCGTTCCCCTCCACCGAGGTGCGCCTCGTCGACCCGGAGGACCCGACCCGGGACCGCGCCCCCGGCGAGGCCGGCGAGCTGCTGGTCCGCGGCCCCCAGGTGTTCGCCGGCTACTGGAACCGCCCCGACGAGACGGCCCGGGTGCTGCTGCCCGGCGGCTGGCTGCGTACCGGGGACGTGGTCACCATGGACGCCGACGGCTTCGTCACGGTGGTCGACCGGATCAAGGAGCTGATCATCACGGGCGGGTTCAACGTCTACCCGTCCGAGGTGGAGGAGGCGCTGCGCCGCATCCCCGGCGTCCGCGAGGCCGCCGCGGTGGGCCTGCCGGCCGCGGACGGCGAGGAGGTGGTGGCCGCCGTGGTGCTGGACCCGGGGGTGGGCGCCGACTGCGATTCGGTCCGCGCCGCCTGCCGGCAGCACCTCGCCGGCTACAAGGTGCCCCGCCGGGTGGTGGTGGTCGACGACCTGCCCCGCTCGCAGATCGGCAAGGTCCTCCGCCGCGAGGTCCGCGACCGCCTGCTCGCCGAGGGCTGACCGCTACGTAGGGTGGGAGCGTGGTCGACGGTCGCCAGGTGATGAACTTCCGCGTCCGGGCGCAGCAGCTCGACCGGGCCGAGGGCACGCTCGCGGACACCGCCGTGCTCGACATCGGCGTGCAGGACACCGGCCCGGACGGTGGCCGGTGGGCCCTGGCCGTGCGCGGGGTCGACGTGGCAACGCTGTCCGACGAGGATCTGGTCCTGCTCTGGACGGTGCGCGGCGCGCCCCACCTCTACCGCCGTGCCGACGTGGCGGAGGCGGCCGCCGCGGTCGAGCCGTTCTCCGACGCCGACGCGGGCAAGCGCATCTACGACGCCGCCAAGCCGTTGAAGGCGGCCGGCATCGGCAACCTGGCCGCGCTCGACGAGGTGGCCGCCCAGATGCGCGCCGTCGTCCGCGAGCCGACCGTCAAGGGAGATGTCTCCGGCCGCCTGGCCGAGGTGCTGCCCGAGCCGTACCTACGGTTCTGCCGACCGTGCAACGCCACCCACCTGTACGAGATGCCGTTCCGGCTGGCCGCCGTGCGGGCCGGGCTGGAGCTGCAACTCGACACGTCGCCGCCGGTCCTGCAGCGCATCACCGGCTTCGCGAAGGCGGCCGCGCCGGGCGACCGGTTCGACCTCATCCGCGCCTACCTCCGGCTGCTCGGGCCGGCCACCCCCAAGCACGTCGCCGGCTACCTCGACGCCCCGGTCAAGGAGGTGAAGGCACACTGGCCGGAGGATGTCGTCGAGGTGACGGTCGACGGCGAAACGCGCTCGCTCCTGGCCGCCGACGCCCCGGCGCTGGAGTCGGCCGGCGCCCCGGCCACCCGCCTGCTCGGCCCGTTCGACCTGCTGTTGCAGGCCAAGGACCGGGAAACCCTGGTGCCGGACCCGGCCCGGGCCAAGGAGTTGTGGCCGGTGCTGGGGCGGCCCGGCGCCGTCCTGGTCGACGGTGAACTGGTCGGCAGCTGGCGTCCCCGCAGGTCGGGCAAGGCGTTGAAGCCCGTCGTCCAGCCCTGGCGAAAGCTGTCCGACGCCCGGCGCAGGGCGATCGTCGAGCAGGCTGAACGGCTCGCCGCGTACCGTGGCGTCTCCCTCGCCGGAGTCGAGTTCGCCGAGCTCTGAGCCGGCCGCTCCGCCGCGAGGGTCCGCGACCGCCTGCTCGCGAACGACCGACCACCGCTTCTACGACCGGCAGGTCTCGGACGGGGCCGGGCTGCCGCGCTCCGAGGCCAGGATGGCGGCACTGAGCTCGGTCACGAACTCCCGGACGTCGTCGGCCCGGCCCGGGTCGGTGTCCTGGCCGGAGTGGTACCACCAGTCGCGGGCCCAGCCGATGAGGTCCGCCCATCGGGGACGGTCGGCGACGGTCCGGTCGGCGGCCCGCCGCTTGGACAGCTGCCGGCCGTGCTGGAGGCGCTGCCAGGCCCGGCAGAGGGTGAGCACGGCGTAGGACTGGGCTCCGGGGTTGTTCATCCCGGTCACCCAGGTCGGCCAGTCGCGGACGTGGTCCAGCAGAGCCGAGCGGACGAGGTCGGCGTCGACGGCCGGCAGCAGCGCGTCGGCGGGTGGTCCCAGCAGGCTACGGCCGTGGTCGTGGACGGTGGACCAGGTCACGATGCGGTGCGTGGTGGCGGGGAGCAGGTGCAGCGCTTCGCCGGGGCTGACCCGGGCGACGACATGGTCGTGGCCGATGCGGCCGCGCGCCGCGTCGCGCACGGCGTTCAGTGACACGTACTCCACCTCGATCCTGCCGGCCCACCGCGGGTGCCGCCGGTCGAGGTCGGCGTGCAGTCCGGCGAGCACGTGGAGGAGACGCTCGTCCGGGTCGGTGTCGAGCACCGCGAGCAGATCGAGATCGCTGCGGTCCGCCGCGAAGTCGCCGGCGGTCAGCGAGCCGTGCACGTAGAGCCCCAGGAGCCGGCCGGCCAGCGCGGCACGCCAGGCGTCACGAAGATCGGACAGAACCAGCTCGGGCGGCGTCACCGCGTCATCCTGCACGGCGCGCCGCCGGCCCCGCCACCGGGTAACGCGAGCCTCCCTGCCCCGGTGGTTCGACCCCGCCGCCGCCCGAGTTCGCCGGTGGGAAAGGGGTTCAGCCGAGACCGCGGTGCGCGGCCCACAGCGCGCCGGCGCGGCTGGCGGCCTCGTCGACCAGGGCCACCAGCTCGGGCCGGTCGGGCACGGGGAACGAGACGTAGGTGCCGCGGCCGCCGGCGGTCGGCCGGCCGTAGGCCTTCGCCGCGAGGCGTCCGTCCGGCAGGAGCCGGACGTTGAGCGTGGTCAGCGTGAACTCCGCACCGCGTCGGGTGTCGGTCCAGCGGAGCCCCTCGGGGATCGTGACGTTGATGGCCAGGGCGCTGACCTCGAGGGGGACGTCGCTGCTCATGGACGCATGCTCGCACGGGAATCGGCGGCCACTCGCGGCGCTCACCACCGCTCCACGAGGTGTGCGCGACCCGGCGGGGGATCGTACGGCTCGGGCCAGTAGTCGACGATCCGGCTGATCAGTCCACGGTCGGACACCTCGAGCCAGACACACGCGTCCTGCTGCTCGACGCCCACCCGGACGTCGAGCCACAGGGCAGCCAGCCGGCCGTCCGCGACCAGCCGCCGCACCCGCAGGTGCCAGTCACCGGGATATTCGACGTTGAACTGCAGGAAGGCATCCCTGCCGCGGATGCGCTCCCGGGTCTGCGGCATCTCGTAGACCACGTCGTCGGTGAGCAGGCCGGCCACGCCGGGCCAGTCGCGGCGTTCCAGACGATCGACGTAGTCCTGGGCAGTCTGCCGGGTCACGGCGGTGTCGCTCACAGCGCGGACCCTACGGTCCGGCACCGACATCCTCGGGCGACCGCCGCCACACCGGCCATCGCTGACGTTTGCCGAATCAGCAAGAAACGTTGTCGGCGACCTGAGCGGTCAGGATGCTGGTGGGCATGGACGTCAACGGGTCCAACGACCTGACCGCCGCGGAGCACCGGAAGGACGCCGCCGCATGAGTGGACACGGACACCAGCTCACCGAGGAGGAGGCGGCCGCCATGTTCGAGCCGCCGGCCTGGGAGGAGCGGTACTCCGGCCCGGAGAAGATCTGGAGCGGGAACCCCAATCCGCAGCTCGTCGCCGAGGTGGCCGGGCTGGTGCCGGGCACCGCGCTCGACGTCGGCTGCGGCGAGGGCGGCGACGTGATCTGGCTGGCCCGCCAGGGCTGGACGGTCACCGGCGCCGACTTCTCCGCCAACGGCCTGGCCCGCGCCGCCCGGCACGCCGAGCAGGCCGGGGTCGCCGACCGCACCGACTGGTGGCAGGTCGACGCCCGGACCTTCGCGGCGGACGGCCGGTCCTACGACCTGGTCACCAGCCACTTCCTGCACCCGCCGGACGGCGGGATGGTGGCGGTGACCCGCCGCCTGGCCGACGCCGTCGCGCCCGGCGGGCGCCTGCTCGTCGTCGGCCACGCGCCGTCCGAGGTCTTCACCCACCTGACCGCGAGCCAGCGCCGGGCCATGTTCGTCGCCGAGGAACTGCTGCCCGCGCTGCCGGACGACTTCGAGGCCCTCGTGGTCGAGCAGCGGCCGCGGACGATGACCCGCGACGGCGTGACGGTCGACGTCCACGACTCGACGCTGCTCGCCCGCCGCAGGTCCTAGGGCGTCCGCCGCCGGTCAGAACCAGGTCTCCCGGGTGTCCAGGGTGGTCCGGTCCAGGCTTTCGAGCAGGTCGAACTGCGGGCCGGTCCGGGGCAGCTCGTACCGGAAGAAGTACCGGGCGGCCTGCCGCTTCCCGGCCAGGAAGTCGGCGTCCGGGCCGTCCGGGCTGCCCAGCGCCTCGACGGCGAGCAGCTGCTCCAGCCACATCCAGGCGATCACCACATGCCCGACCGCCTCCAGGTAGACGCTGGCGTTGGCCAGGGCCAGCTCCGGGTCGCCGGCGCCGTGCAGCCGCCGGGTGACCATGGCGATCCGGTCGACCGCCGCGCCGAGGCGGCCGGCCAGCTCGGCCGCCTCGCCCTCGGCCTTCCAGGCCCGGGTCACGGTGGCCCGGATGGTCTCCAGCAGCAGTTCCAGGCCGGCGCCGTCGCGCATGGTGACCTTGCGACCGAGCAGGTCCAGCGCCTGGATGCCGTGGGTGCCCTCGTGGATCGGGTTGAGCCGGTTGTCGCGCCAGTGCTGCTCGACGTCGTAGTCGCGGGTGTAGCCGTACCCGCCGTGCACCTGGATGGCCAGGTCGTTGGCGGCCAGGCACCACTGCGACGGCCAGCTCTTGGCGATCGGGGTGAGCAGGTCCAGCAGCAGGTGCGCGCGGCGGCGGTCGGCCTCGGCCGGGGCGGTCTTCTCCTCGTCGAGCAGCCGGCCGCAGTAGAGGATCAGGGCGAGCGCGCCCTCCACGTAGCTCTTCTGCGCCAGCAGCATCCGGCGGACGTCGGCGTGTGCCACGATCGGCACCTGCGGGGCCGTGGGGTCCTTGTCGGCGGCCGGCCGGCCCTGCGGGCGCTGCCGGGCGTACGCCACGGACTTCAGGTAGCCGGTGTAGCCGAGCGCGGTGGCGCCGGCGCCCACGCCGATGCGCGCCTCGTTCATCATGTGGAACATCTGCGCCAACCCCTGGTGCGGCTCCCCCACCAGGTAGCCGACCGCCCCGGGCCGCCCGTACGGGCGGTGCACGCCCTCGCCAAAGTTGAGCAGCGTGTTGGTGGTGCCCCGGTAGCCGAGCTTGTGGTTGAGCCCGACCAGCACCACGTCGTTGCGGGGGCCGAGCGCGCCGTCGGGGCCGAGGAGCACCTTCGGCACGATGAACAGCGAGATGCCCTTCACCCCGGGCGGCCCGCCGGGGATCCGGGCGAGAACCAGGTGGACGATGTTCTCGGCCAGGTCGTGCTCCCCGCCGGAGATCCACATCTTGGTGCCGACCAGCCGGTACGTCCCGTCGTCCTGCGGCACGGCCCGGGTGGTGATGTCCGCCAGGGAGCTGCCGGCCTGCGGCTCGGAGAGGCACATGGTGCCGAAGAACCGCCCCTGCGCCATCGGCCGGACCCAGGTGTCGATCTGCTCGGCGCTGCCGTGGGCGAGCAGCAGGTTGGCGTTGCCGAGGGTGAGGAACGGGTAGGCGGCGGTGGCCACGTTGGCGGCCTGGAACCAGGCGAAGCAGGCGGCGGCCACGGCGTGCGGCAGCTGCATGCCGCCGACCGACTCGTCCATGGTGGCGGCCAGCAGGCCGGTGCCGGCGAACACGTCCAGGGCGGCCTTGACCTGCGGGATCGTGCGGACCCGCTGCCCGTCGAAGCTCGGTTCGGTGGCGTCGGCGGCCCGGTTGTGGGGCGCGAACTGCTCGGCGGCGACCTGTGCGGCGAGGTCCAGCACCGCGTCGAAGGTCTCCCGCGAGTGCTCGGCGTAGCGGGGCCGCTCGGTCAGCCGGCTGACGTCCAGCCAGTCGTGGAGCAGGAACGCCAGATCGCGACGGGACAGCAGGGTGGACGACGACACGGGACTCCCTCCGTCGACCGTCGTCAGCCGCGGCGCAGCCCGGCGACGGCCTCTCGGAGGTCATCCTGACTGATCGGGGCGGGCGGCGCACCCTCGGTCGCCTCCCGGAGCGCCTTGGCGAGTTGCACCCGCCGCAGCACCTCCCGCAGGTCGGCGCCGGTGAGCCCGGGGGTGGCCGCGGCCAGCGCGGCCGCGTCGACGTCGGCGGCGAACATCCGGAAGCCGGGCCGCTCGTGCCGGTCGATCAGCTCCCGGATCATCTTGGCGAGGATCTCCGCGCGGCCGGCCTCGTCCGGCGCCGGAATGGCGATCTTGAGGTCGAAGCGGCCGGAGCGGGTCAGCGAGGCGTCCACCCGCTGCGGGAAGTTGGTGGTGGCCACCACGATGACATCCGGGTTCTCCTCGAACAGGGTGTTCATCTCCTGCTTGAAGATGCCGGCCACCGCGTTGACCGCCTGGCTGGCCGCGTCGCCGCCGGCGCCGGCGTAGCTGATGATGCTGTCGAACTCGTCGAAGAGCATGACGGTGGGCCGTCGGTAGCGGCGCGCCTCCCGGAAGATCCGCTTGATGTTGCGCTCGGAGCCGCCGAGGAACTTGTCGAGGATCTCCGGGGTGCGGATCTCCACGAAGTCCGCGCCGATCTCGTTGGCCAGGGCCCGGGCCAGCATGGTCTTGCCGGTGCCCGGCGGGCCGTACAGCAGGATGCCCTGCGGCCGGCGGGCGCCCCAGCGGGTGCTGGCCCGGGTCCGCGCGGCGGTCACCGCTGCGGGCCTCTGGGCCGAGCTGGGCACCGACTGGCTGCTCCTCGACTGCGAGCTGCTGCCGTGG